>JBGPMB010000060.1:0-15016 GCA_041486775.1 Candidatus Eiseniibacteriota bacterium
CGATCTCGATCAGTTCCCGTATCCTCTTCCGTCGGACTCGTTCGATCTCGTCGTGATGCAGGACATCCTGGAGCACCTCCAGGACGTATCCCACGTGTTGCGGGAGGTGCATCGTGTGGCCAAGGACGGCGCGGTGGTGAGGATCCGGACCCCGCACTACAGCAGCTACTACGCCTACAACGATCCCACCCACATTCGCTCTTTTGGGGTGTTCGCCCTGGATGGATTCGACGTCGGAAAACCGCGCACGGCCTACGCCGCCCCCCTCTTTCGTATTCAGAGGCGCGAGATCTTGTTTCCCCGCATCTGGCGCATGACCGGCGTCGCCGCGCTCGCCAATCGGTTTCCGGGCCGGTGGGAGCAGCTCTTCGCCTTCGTATTTCGAGCGGAGAACCTCTTCTTCGAGCTCCGCGTGGTCAAGTCGTAAGGCTCCCGCCCACCGCGTCCGAGGCCAGATGAACATTCGTGATACGGATTTCGTGCTCGAGATCGGCAGCGGGAACCATCCGAAACTTCGGTCCCAGGTACTCTGCGACCGCTTCATCGATGAAGACGTGGAGCGGGGCGGCCGGATTGTCGCGGACCGGCCCATCGTCGAAGCCGACGCGCAGGCTCTGCCGTTCGCGGATCAGTCGTTCGACTACGTGATCTGCGCCCAGGTCCTGGAGCATGTGGAAGACCCGGAGCGGATGCTCCGGGAGCTGATGCGGGTGGCGCGCCGGGGGTACATCGAAACGCCGTCCGAGGTCGCCGAGCGTCTCTACGGATGGCCCTTCCACCGTTCGGTCATCAACCTCCTGGATGGGAAGCTGGTGATCCGACGCAAGAACTTCACCTCCCCGTTCGGAGAGCTGTTCCACGTTCTAGGCGCCCGGGATCCTTCCTTCCGGCGCTTCCATCTGACGCACAACGCCCTGCTCCTGGTTCAATACGAATGGGAGGGGCGGATCGACTATGAGATTCTCCCCGAGACGGCGACACCGCTCGATCTGCAGTCGCGGGAAGTCGTCGAGGACCTGTGGAAACGGATCGGGCGGGCATCCCTTCGGGAGCGATGGGAGCCGTTCCTGAAGCGCATGGTTCCGCCCGGGATCGTCGCTCTTGGGAGAAGGCTCCTCGCGCCCTCGCGCCCCAAAGCAAGAAAGAGTCTCCGCGAGATCGTCGTCTGCCCGACCTGCAAGGGCGCGGTCACGTGGGGCGCCGACGAGATTCGCTGCTCCCGTTGCGCCGTCCGCTACCCGATTCTCCGGGGCATTCCGCGGCTCGTGCCGCCTGAGTCCTCTTGACCTGAGCGCTTCATCGCGCCACCCGCGCGCACAGGGCGTTCTGCAGATCCAGGATCTTCTCCAGAGCCCACCGTTCCTCCGCGATCGCGCGGCCCCGCTTGCGGAACACGTCGCGTAACTCCGGCGAGAGGAGAAGTGTCGCGATCTGTCCGCCCAGCTCGCCGGGGGTATCGCCCGGAGCATAGTGTTCGCCAGCGTGGAGGTCCAATCCCTCGGCGGCGAGCCGTGTCGCCACGATGGGCACGCGCGCGGCCATTGCCTCGACGATCTTCACCCGCGCGCCGGCGCCCGCCCAGAGCGGCACCACGAAGACCGTGGCGCGCGCGAACTCCTCGACCATGGAATCCACGTAACCGACCACCTCCACTCCGATCGCGTCCGCGGCCCGGTGAATGGAGCGCGTGGGATTCTTGCCCACGACGCGAAGCCTCGCGCGCGGCACACGCGCCGTGACGCGCGGCCAGCCCTTCCGCATGAACTGGATCGCTCCATCCACGTTGGGCGGCCAGATGTAGGACCCCGCCAGGAGCACGACCGGAGGCTCCCCGGGATGCGGCTCCGGGTAACGATCCAGGTCCACGCCCACAGGCAGCACCTCGACCGGCGTCTCCGGCGCGAGCGCGCGCAGCGCGGCCGCCTCGCCGGACTGGATCGCGAGCACGAGGGCCGCCTTCCGGGCGATCTCGGTCTCGGCCCGTCGCAAACGCCCGATCTGCCCGCGCGCGTAGAGCCCGGCCGGCATCCATCCCAGCCGGTCCGCGTATCGCTTCATCAGCGCGTGCTCGAGGTTGTGCGCGCGCAGGACGACAGGGACATCCCCCATGTCTTCGATGTACGTGCCCATGTGCAGATGGTTCACGATCGTAAGCGAAGGGTTGAGCTCGGCGACCAGGGCGCGCAGGACGCCCGGCAACTCCGTGTTTCGATATCGCGCGAGCGTATAG
Source organism: Candidatus Eiseniibacteriota bacterium (assembly GCA_041486775.1). GTDB lineage: Bacteria > Eisenbacteria > RBG-16-71-46 > SZUA-252 > SZUA-252 > WS-7. Next base: position 2,231 of record JBGPMB010000060.1, read on the forward strand.
GGCCACCGGCCGAAGAGCCCATCCCAGGCCGCGCGGAGGGGAGCGGGCGGTTGGTGCGCGACACGGACCACCCGGATGCCGTGGCTTTCGAAGACGGGAGGCAGAGGTACCACCTCTTCGCCGGGGGGCACCAGGCTCACCAGAGTGGTCCGGTAGGCCCGTGTCGCCGCCAAGACGCTTTGCCACGCGACGATGAGGCCCCCATCGTCCGGCGGCCAGGGGAGTCGGGGGGTCAGAACGATGGCCGAGGACCGGCTCACGAAATCGTGCGGGCCTCGACCGGCGGCCCCAGAACGGTTTCGGCGCCGCGCATGACCTCCTCGACGTAGATGAGATTCACGCAAGGATTGTGAGGTACGACACAGACCTTCTGCTTGCAGGGGAAGCAAGGTACCGGCTTGTGATACACGATCGCCCGTTCGGACCAGGGCCGGAAGCGGTGCGGATCCTGAGGCCCGTAGAGCGCGATCAGCGGCGTTCCGCACGCCGCCGCGAGGTGGGCGATGCCGCTGTCGCTTCCGATGAAGAGCACGGAGCGCTCGATCAAGGTCGCGGTCTCGATCAGGCGAAGCTCGAAGAGAAAGTGGGCGCGCCGGTCTTGAACGAGAATCGCGATCCGATCGGCGATGTCGGCGTCCTCGGTGGCTCCGACGAAGCAGACGTGGACGGGATACCGGGCGAGGATTTCGCGGGCGACCTCCGCGAATCGCTCGGGACGCCACGCCCGCGGTCTCCACGACGCGCCGGGATGGATGACCACGAGGGCCGCGTCATCCGGGATCCCGAACGCGCGCGTGCGCTCGGCCAGGGCGCGCCGATCCGGATCGGTGAGGAATACCTCGACCCGAGCGGATGCTGTCGAAGGCGGAGGCTGGGATCCAGACGGGCCCAGGAGCGGCCGGATGACCGCGAGGTTGGTCTCGACCTCGTGGATCGCCGCGACCGGCAGCGGGGCTCCTCCGAAGGCCCACATGCGGCGCGTGAGCCAGCTCTCGAGCCGAACGGTCCCGCGATCCACGCGGCGAACAGTGCCGGAGAGAAAAGGAAGGAGCAGCGTCCAGGCGTCACCTCGAAGGTCGACGATGTGGGTGTAGCGGTGGGCCGCGATCGCGCGCATTTGCCGGAGGCGCTGTCCGAAGCCCCGGCGGCCACCTTCCGACCGGCTGAACAGGGTGGAGTCGTAGATCAGGATGCGGTCCAGGAACGGATTTCCGGAGAGGAGGCCCTGCGCCCAGGACCCCACGAGGGCGTCGATGCGGGCGTCCGGATAGGCTTGGCGGAGCGCCCGGAAGACCGGCGTGGCGGTGACGACGTCCCCCAGGTGGTCCAGCTTGACCACGAGGATCTTGGGAGACTTCCGCCGGCCGAGGGGGCCCACGATGTCCACGATCGTCGTGACCAAGGCCGACAGGAAGAGCCGAACGTACTCCATCCGCGTATGATGCGCGGTCAAGGAGCGAACTGGCAAGAGGCACCAGGGTATGGCATCATGGGCCTGTCCCGAGGCGACGATCCCCCCTTACATGCCTTTCGGCAGCCGGATTCACGCACTACCTAACCGTGAGGGCCTCATGCGCTTGGATGGGAATGGGATTGGGAGCGGCAAAGGCAAGGGCAAGAGCAATGGCAGCACGAACGGCGCCGGCAACGACCATGGGAATGGGAACGGGCACGGGCACGGGATCCCACTGCGCGTCCTGATCACCGGCGGGGCCGGGTTCATCGGAAGTCATCTCGCGGAGCACTTGGTCGCCCGCTCGGCGGCCGTCACCGCCATCGACGATCTTTCCACGGGATCCTTCGCGAACATCGCCCACCTGGCGGAGCGGGAAGATTTCCGATTCATTTGCGAGAGCGTGACCAACGAGACGGTGATGGACCGTCTGGTGAGCGACTGCGACATCATCTATCACCTGGCCGCGGCGGTCGGTGTGGACCTCATCATCAAGAATCCGGTCCAGACCATCGAGACGAACGTTCTCGGAACCGAGGCCGTCCTGCGTCTCGCGCGCCGGTACCACAAGAAGGTGCTCATCGCCTCGACGTCCGAGGTCTACGGCAAGAGCGACAACCATCCCTACAAGGAAGACGACGACCGGGTCCTGGGCCCGACGACCCGCAGCCGGTGGGCGTATGCCGAGTCCAAGGCGCTCGACGAATTCCTGGCGCTCGCCTACCACAAGGAATTCCGGATTCCGGTCGTGATCGCTCGCCTCTTCAACACGGTCGGTCCGCGCCAGACGGGCGCCTACGGCATGGTCATCCCACGCCTCGTGCAGCAGGCCGTGGAGGGCCGGCCGCTCACGGTCTACGAAGACGGGCTTCAGTCGCGCTGTTTCTGCGATGTGCGCGATGTCGTGCCCGCGCTCATCGGCGTATCCCTCTGCTCGGCCGCCGAGGGCGAGATCTTCAACGTCGGGAGCGAGCAGGAGATCTCCATCCTCGACCTCGCGCGCCGGATCATCCGTCTCTCGGGCAGCGCGTCCCCGATCGAATTCGTCCCCTACGAGCGCGCCTACCGGTCCGACTTCGAAGACATGCGGCGGCGCGTTCCGAACATCCAGAGGATCCGCGGCCTGATCGGCTGGGAGCCTCGAATCTCATTGGATCAGACGCTGGAGGAAGTGATCGCCGAGTTCAGGGCTCGCGCGGAATCAGCGTCGAGTCCCGGGCCCGCGCGGGCCGCAATCACACGGTAGGGAATTTGGCCCGCATCGCGCCAATCGCGGCGCTGCTCCTCCTGGCGCTGGGTGCTGTGTCCCCCGCCCTCGCACAAACCGACGACGACATCTCGTCGGTGCGGAACCGGGCCGCGGCGGCGCCGGCCGCGCCCGAGGCCAGCCCTCCGATCGAGGGGCGCGTGGATCCCGATACGTATCGTGTCGGACCCGGGGACGAGTTCGCGTTTCGCCACTCCGACCTCTCGGATCCCAAGATCCTTCGCGTTGGTCCCGCCGGGGAGATTCTGTTCCCCGACGCCGGGGCGGTGTTCGTGGCGGGGCTGACGCTGCGCGATGCCGAGGCCAGGGTCCGCGATGCCCTGCGGGCCTACGTGCGCGGCAAGGGGCTCGTGTTCTCTCTCTATCGTCCGCGCCGCTTTCGCCTGCCGGTGCTGGGCGAGGTGGGGCATCCCGGTGTGGTCACGGTGACCGCCCCCGTGCGCGCTTCGGAAGCCATCGAGGCCGCCGGGGGAATCGCGCCCGGAGGCGCCAAGAGAGGAATCGTGATCCGCCGCGGCGCCGATTCGCTCCGCGTCGACCTCGTGCGGTACGAGACCGAGGGCGACCTCTCCGGAAATCCGCTCGTGTTCGAGACCGACGTCATCTTCGTCCCCGCGGCGGGCCGTTACGTGCAGATCTTCGGCGCCGTGGCGCACCCGGGGAGCTACGACCTGGTTCCGGGAGACCGCGTGAGTGACCTCGTGGCGCTCGCGGGCGGGGCCCGTCCGGAGGCGGCTCTCGACCGCGCCGAGCTGGAGCGATTCGATTCCATGGGCTCCGCGGAGCGGAGGACGATCTTGCTCTCGGCCGAGGCTGGATTGGGCCGCGGCGGGGAGGACCCCGAGCTGAGCGAGCTGGACCGGGTGTTCATTCCGGCGCGCGGACTCTACCGCGAGGGCGCGGTGGTCGACGTGGTTGGAGAGGCGGCGCATCCGGGGCCCTATTCGATTCACGACGGCGTGGACGGCCTTCGGTCCATTCTCGAACGCGCCGGCGGCTTCACGGAGTTCGCCGACCTGAGCCGGGCGACGATCGAGCGCAGGGCGGAATCCGCGGCGAGCGACACGGCGTTTCTCCGCCTCGCCGACGGACACCAGGACTTTCTCACGGAGCAGGAGCGAGGCTATCTGAAGCAGCGCACGCGCCAGCGGGACGCGGTCTCCGCGGATCTCTCACGGGTATTTGCAAGCGTCGGCGGCGGCAAGGTGGCCGCGGCGGCTTCCGACATCGCGCTCTTCGATGGGGACCGGATCGTGATCCCACGCCGCTACGCTTCGGTCTCGGTCCAGGGCGAGGTCCGCTCTCCGGGCCTGGTCCCCTACGAGTCGGGGCGGCGCGTCGATGATTACGTGCGCGCGGCCGGCGGATTCACCGGTCGCGCGAGCAAGGGAGCCATGCGCGTGACCGTGGCGCGCACCGGCCAGCAGATGAAGCCGGGCGACACGGACGCGATCCACGCGGGGGACACCGTCTGGGTTCCGGCCAAGCCGCAACGCAGCGGATGGGCCACCGTGCGCGATGTCCTGACCACCGGGGCCCAGATCGCAACCGTGTACCTCGTCATCCACCAGGCAACCAAGTGAGCGGCGCCCCTTACGACATCCTGGGGTTGCTCCGGCGGCGGGCCGCCTTCATCGCGCTGAACGTCGGAATTCTCACCGTGGTCGCGCTCCTGGTGAGCCTCGTCCTCCCCAAGTGGTACTCGGCCAAGGCCGTGCTCCTGCCGCCCACCGAGGAGGAGTCCAGCCTGAGCCTCTCGCAGCTTCTGCCGCGCGGGCTCGGGGGCGTCAAGCTCCCCGGCGCGCCGACCCTTTCCGACGTCTTCGTCTCGGTTCTGAAGAGCCGCTCCGTGGGGGATCGCCTGGTGGCGCGGTTCGATCTCGTGCGCCGGTACAAGCTGCCCGACACCGAGAAGGCCTTGAAGGAGCTCAACAGCCATACGACGCTCGCGCTCGGGGACGAAGGGACCATCTCGATCTCGGTCGAGGATCGCGATCCCAAGACCGCCGCCGCGATGGCCAACGCCTACGTCGAGGAGCTCGACAATTTCAACCGGCTCACGCGCACCTCCAGCGCGCGCCGCACGCGGGAATTCATCCAGGAGCGGCTCGGGATCGTGGGAAGGGACCTCGCCGCCGCCGAGAACAGCCTGAGCAGCTATCAGCAGCAGAAGAACCTCGCGCTGCTCTCGCCGGAGGCCCGCGGCCAGGCCGAGATCGGCGCGAACATAATGGCGCAGAAGCTCGCCCTGGAAGTGAAGCTCAACGTGCTGCGGCAATCGCTCGTCGAGTCCAGCGAGGAAGTCCGCCGCGTGCGAGAGGAGCTGAGCGCCGTGGAGCGCCAGCTCGGCACGCTGCCGCAGGCCGGTGTTGCCACCATGCGGCTCTGGCGCGACCTCAAGACGCAGGAGCAGCTCTACGAGCTCCTGACCGGGCAGCTCGAGGAGGCACGGATTCGCGAGACTCGCGACACGCCCACCGTTCAGGTGCTGGACCCCGCGGTCGCGCCGCTCCACAAGTCGAGGCCCAAGCGGTCTCTGGTGGTGCTCGCGGGGATGCTCCTAGGCGGTGTGGGGAGTCTGGGTTACCTCATGATGACGGAACGCCGGTCCTCTTGATCTACGGTTTCATCCTCGCCGAGGCGCTGCTCCTCTCGGCGGGGCTGCTCCTCGGGCAGCCTCTATTGGGCGCCGCCATCGCGGCGGCCGTCGTATTTCTGCTCATCGCCTATCGCCACCCGAACGTGGCGTGGATCCTCGTGTGGATCGCCTTTCCCTTTTCCATCGAGAAAGTGATTCCCGGAGGGCATGCGCTTCACGTGCCCACGGAGCCGATGATGGCGCTCGCCCTTCTCGCGTGGTCGGTGCGGTTTCTCGAGAGGCCCGCGCGCTTGCCTCAGGCGGGTCTCAACGTGCCGCTCGGGGCACTGGCCGCGGTCACGCTCCTCTCGGTAGTGGGGAGCTCCTTCCCCGAGTTGGGGCTCAAGGGACTGATCGCCGCGACGGGATACGTTCTCTTCGCCTACGTCTATTGCCTCTCCGCCTGCCGTGATCCGGAGACCATCGAGCGGTCCGTTCCGTGGATCGTGGGATCGGGAGCAGTCTGGGGACTGTATGGCACGGTGCGGGTGCTGCGCGAAGGGGTCACGCTTCAAAATGCCTATGGGGCCGCGCGGCCCTTCTTTCCCGAGCACGGCGTTTATGCGGCCTACCTCGCGATGGTTCTACCGGCCGCCCTCCTGTTCGCGCTGGAGCGTCGCGGCAGGGAGCGGCTGCTCTACGCCGGCGCCTCGCTCGCGATCACGCTTGGGATCGGCCTCTCGCTGACGCGCGCGGCCTGGGTCTCTCTCGCTCTGGTTCTTCCGCCCCTCGTGGCCCTTTGGTCCTGGTGGCGCCGGAGCCTCAAGTCCGTGGCCCTGATCGCGGCATTGAGTGTGATCGTGGTGGTCATTCTCGCCGGCTTCGGCGCCGGCGCGCGCATCGAGCGCCACTCGGGGTCGATCGCTGATACTGGCGACGTCTCTAATCTCGAGCGGTTCAATCGCTGGATGGCAGCGGTGGAAATGGTAAAGGACCGCCCCATTCTCGGCGTCGGCTACGACGCCTACCCTCACATGTATTCCCGCTACCGCCGCAAGCTCTTCCTCACCGAAATGGCGTACGTGCCCTCGGGGGCCCACTCCGAAGTGTTCCGTCTCCTCGCCGAGTCCGGAATCCTGGGATTTCTCGCCGCTGTCTGGCTTCTGCTCGCGGCGGGCCATTTCGGGCTGCGCGCCTTCTTCAAGTCGGTGGACCCGCGGACCAAGCTGATCGCCTTGGCGGTGCTGGGCGGGCTCGGGACCTATGCCGTTCACGGTCTCTTCCGCACGTACATCGATCTGGAGAAGGTGGCGATTCCCTTCTGGGCATCGCTCGGGGCGCTTGCGGCCCTGGTGCGCCGGATCCCGGCGTGATCCGGGACGCAGGCGGCACGCGCATCCGCGTGCTCGCCGTGGATCACACGGCCGGCATCCCCCCTTTCAGGAGAAAATTCGCGGCGATCGCGGCCCATCCTGGGATCGAGTTGACGGTGCTGGCGCCCTCGCGATGGGTCGAGAACTATCGGGTCGTGGGTGCGAGCCCTAGTGATACGGAGGGCTACGCATTTCGTACCGCTCCCGTGGGGTGGCCGGGCTACGAAAACCGGGCTTTCTTCCGCGCCGGAATCGGCCCCGCGCTTCGCGCCGTACGACCCGATGTTCTACACCTATGGGAAGAGCCCTTCAGCGTCATCGCCCTCCAGACGCTCTTGCTGGCTTCCATCTGGGCTCCGCGCGCGCGCGCGATCTTCTTCTCGTCCGACAACTTGAGTGGGGGATTCCGCTATTCCTATCGCCCGTCGGCCTTCTACGCGGCCGTGGAGCGCTACGTACACAAGCGCTGTGCCATGGGCACCGCGGTGAGCGAGGAGGTGACGGGCGTTCTTCGCGAGAAGGGGTTCTCGAGACCCATCGAGGTCATCCCGCACGGCCTCGATCTCACCGATTACCCGGCGGACGCGACTGGCGGGGCGGGGCAGGTCGGAAGTCGCGCGCCTCGGGAAGTAGTTCGCGCCCGTCTGGGGCTCGAGCCGCCAATCGTCGGTTTCGTGGGACGTCTCCTGCATCAGAAGGGGATCGATCTCCTCCTCCGGGCCGTGGCTTCACTCCCTCCACCAAGGCCGTCTCTGGTTCTGGTGGGAGACGGCCCCTATCGCGGAGAGCTTGAGGGCATGGTGGAAGCGCTCGGACTCGGGGATTCGACTCGGTTTCTTTCATCCGCGGGGCATGGGGAGGTGCCGGAGCTCTTGTCCATGATTGACGTTCTCGTTCTTCCATCCCGATCGACGCCTCGGTGGAAGGAGCAATTCGGGCGCGTGCTGATCGAAGGCATGGCCGCCGGTTGCGCCGTCATAGGTTCTTCGAGCGGCGCAATCCCCGAGGTACTCGGAGACGCGGGGGTCGTATTCGAGGAGGAGAGGTCAGACGACCTCGCGAAGGCGATCCAGCGTGTCCTCGGGGATACCTCTCTGGTCCAGGCGCTCCGAGTCCGCGGCCGGCAACGGGTTCGGGAGAGCTACACTTGGGACGCCGTCGCGGATCGGGTGGTCGCGATGTACCACACCCTGTTGACCTAGCGCTCCCTCCGGTACCACTCGATGGTGCGCTTCAATCCTTCGTCCAGAGGCGTCTTGGCGCTCCACCCCAGGAGTTTCTTCGCGCGGCTGACGTCGAGGGACCGCCGCGGCTGGCCGTCGGGCTTCGTGGGATCCCAGACCAGCTCGCCCTTGAAACCGCACAGCGCCGCGATTTTCTCCGAAAGCTCGCGGATCGAGATCTCCATCCCCGCGCCCAGATTCACCGGCTCGCTGTCGGCGAGCCGCTCCGCGGCGCGCAGGATCGCCTCGGCCGCGTCCTCGACGTAGAGAAATTCCCGCGTGGCCTTGCCGGTGCCCCAGACCGGAAGGGAGGGCGCTTTCCTCTCGGCGGCCTCGACGCACTTTCGGATCAGGGCGGGAATGACGTGCGAGCTTTCGGGATCGAAGTTGTCGCCGGGGCCGTACAGGTTCACGAGAAGAACGTTCACGCCGTCGTACCCGTACTCCTGCCGGTAGGCCTGCGACTGGACCAGGAGCATCTTCTTCGCGAGGCCGTAGGGCGCGTTGGTCTCCTCGGGGTAGCCGTTCCAGAGGTCTTCCTCGCGGAAGGGGACCGGCGTGAACTTGGGATAGGAGCAGATCGTCCCGACGCTCACGAACCGTCCCACGCCCGCGCGGCGTGCGTGCTCCATCAGGAGCGAGCCCATCATGAGGTTCTTGAAGAAGAAGCTACCGGGGTGGAGCCGGTTCGCGCCGATCCCGCCGACCACCGCCGCGAGGTGGACGATCACCTCGGGCTTCAACTCCGCGATCATCCGCTCCACGTCGCGCTCGTGGGTCAAGTCGTAGCTCTCGGCGCCGAAGGCCGCGACGTTCCGGTAGCCGTGCGAGGAGAGCGCGGCCAGGAGATGGGTTCCGAGAAAGCCGGTCCCGCCGGTCACGACGATTCGGGAATCGGGACGAATTCGGGGCTCGCCGGAGGGGGATGTCACGCCGGGAATCTTAGTGAGCGGGCGCGGAAAGTCAAGGAAGCCGCGCCCCGGCGCGCGTGCTACGATCGCGCGGACCGAGGAGGGTACGTTGCGAATCGGTGTCGACGCGCGCAAGTTGCGCGACGGTGGTATCGGGACCTACATCCGAAATCTGCTCACGGTTTTCTTCGGGAGACCGGAGGGGCACGAGTACGTGGCCTTCCTGCTGGAGGAGGACCTGGGTTCTCTGCCGCGCCAGGGATCGCCGGTCGAGGAGGTCAAGGTCCGGGCGGGGAAGTACTCGGTCTCCGAGCACTGGCTCCTCGCGCGCGCGGCGCGGCGCGCCAATGTCGACCTCTACCACTCGCCCCATTACACCCTTCCCCTGCCCATCCACTGCCCCGCGGTCGTCACGGTGCACGACTTGATCCACGTCCGCTTCGCGCGATTCTTTCCCGCGGGGGCGGGCATCTACGCGCGCACCATCGCGGGCGCCGCGGTGCGGAAAGCGAAGATCGTCCTCGTGGATTCGAGCCACGTGCGGGACGACGTGCAGGAGATCCTGGGCGTTTCGACCGACCGCGTGCGCGTGGTCCCGCTGGGGATCTCGAAGGAGTTCACGCGGAGGCCGGCCGCCGACGTGGAGCAGTTCCTGAAGGAACGAAAGCTCCCGTCCGCCTATTTCCTCTACGTCGGCGCGCGGAAGAAGCACAAGAATTTGGCACTTCTGATCGACGCGCTCGAGCGGCTGCCGCGCTCGGAGCGGCTCCCGCTCGTGCTTGCCGGCCCGGCATGGAAGCCCGCGCATCCCCTCGCGCAGCGCGCGCTGCACGCCGGCGTCTCGAGCTGCATCCTCTTCTCGGGGCCGCTGCACGACGATAACGAGCTGGCGCTCCTCTATTCGGGCGCCGCGCTCTACATCCAGCCGTCGCTGGACGAGGGGTTCGGTCTCCCGCCGCTCGAAGCCATGGCCTGCGGCACTCCGGTGCTCTCCTCATCCGCGGGGGCGCTCCGGGAAACGCTCGGCGAGGCGGCGACGCTCCTCCCGCCCAGCGAGCCCGAGGTCTGGGCCGAGGCCATGAGCGAGCTACTACGAAACAGCCTGCGCCGCGAGGACCTGATCCGCCGCGGGCTGGCGTGGTCGCGCGCCTTCACCTGGGAGCGCACCGCCGAGCTGACGAGAGAAGCGTACGCAGAGGCCGTGCGCGGTGCTTGACGCGCTGGCCCGGGCGTCGGCGCTCTCGTTTCTCCTTCTCGCCTCGGCGTTGCCCTGGACGGTCGCGCCGATGTCGATCGCGCTCGTCCTCTGCGCCGCGCTCACGATCCTCCTCTGGCAGCTCCCGGGAGGCGCGCGCTGGGTTCGCACGCCGGTCGACCTGCCCGCGCTCGTGTGGATCGCGGCGCTGGCCATCGCTTCGTTCTTCGCCTTGGACTCGCCCCAAAGCTGGCCTCGCGTTGTGAAGGGAGCGCTGCTCCTCCTCGTTCCGGTCTCGGCCTATCACGCGCGCGACGAGAAGCTCGCGCGGCGCGCCGTGGCGGTGTTTCTCATCTCGGCCTGCGCCGCCGCCATCTTCGCGCTCACGAGGTTCGTGCTCCAGGGCCCCGAATTTCCAAACCGGGTCAAGGGCGCGGTGGGGCATCCGCTGACTTACGGGGGGCAGGCGATGCTCCTGGGCACGCTCGCCACCGCGATCGCCATCCGCTGCACGGGGCGCTGGCGGGTGGGGGCGATTCTCGCGCTCGGGGCGATTCTGCCGGCGCTCGCGGGGACGTACACGCGGAGCGCCTGGATCGGCTACATCGCGGCGCTCGCGGTGATCCTCGCGTTCACACGGGCGCGATGGCTGGCCGCGCTGGCGGGCGGTCTGACCGCGCTCGCGTTCGTCCTGCCCGGCGCCTATCGGGCGCGCGCCTTCAGCATCTTCGACCCCCAGAACCCCTGGAACCGGGAGCGCGTCCACATGTGGGAAGCGGGGCTCCGCATGCTGCGGGATCATCCGTGGACGGGCGTCGGACTCCAAGACCTGCACTCCCTCTACGAGCGCTACAAGTCCCCGGGCGCGATCGAGCCCGCGGGGCATCTTCACAGCGTCTACGTCCACGTGGCGGCGACGATGGGGATCGTGGGCCTCGTAGCACTCGTCTTCCTGGTCTTTGGACTTCTGCGCGCCGCCTCCCGGGCGTTTCGCGATTACCGGCGCTCCCGGCAAGCCGACGCGCGGTTCGGCGCCGCGATCTCGCTGGGGGTCACCGCCGCGCTCGTCGGGTTCTTCGTCTCGGGACTCATGGAATGGAATCTCGGGGACGAGGAGCTGGTCGACCTCCTCTACGTGCTCGTGGGGATCGCGTTCGCCGCCGCGGCGTGTCAGCCCTTGGGCGTCATCGCGAACCGCCGCCGCACCCAGGCCACCAGGCCGCCCAGCCCCGCGCGCTGAAGGAGCCTTCGCACCGTGCCGCGCGCGACGAGGAGCAGGAAGTAGGCGTAGGAGCGCTCCCAGCCCTTCTCGAGAACCCGCGCGCGAATGAGATGGGTCTCGCGGTAGGTTTTCCAGAGCGAGCGCTCCGATTGCCCGCCCGAAGCCATCCGCGCGAGCGTGTCGGGGATCACCTCGAAGCGCTTGCCCCGGACGAATGCCCGTAGGAAGAAATCGTAGTCCATCGCGTTCGGATACCGCTCGTCGAACCCGCCGATCTCCTGGAAGACCTCCCGCCGCGTGAACGTGGCCGGGTGGTGCACCGTCATGTCCATCTTGAGCCGCGAGGGCTCGGGCCGGTACCGCGTCTCCCCCCGCTCCTCGTCCTTGAGGATCGAGCCGCAGAGGACGTCCGCGGCGCTCCCGGCATGCGCGAGGACCGCATGCAGCGCTCCCGGTAGATAGCGATCGCCCGCGTGGAGATGCGCGACCCATGGCCCGGTGGCGAGACGCGCGCCCTTGTTCATGGCGTCGGCAATCCCGCGATCCGGCTCCGAGACCCAGCGCACCCCGGTAGCCTCGAGGGAAGCGAGGTATTCGCGGGTCCCGTCCGTCGAGCCGCCGTCCACGATCCAGTACTCGACCGCCGGGACGCGCTGCTCGAGGACGCTCTCCACCGTGGGTCGCAGAAGCGGGAGGGCATTCCGGCATATGGTCACGACGGTAATCGAGGCGCTCAATCCAGCTCCCGGTAGAGCGCCTCGTGCGCTTCGGCGCAGCGATCCCACGAGAAGAGCGCCGCCTGCGCTCGAAGCCGGGCGCGCATCGGCTCGTCCCGCCCCGTCGCCAGACACTCTTCGATTCCGTCGCGGATGCTCTCGGGATCGCCCGGGTCCACGTAGATCGCGACCTCGCCCGCGACCTCGGGCATCGAGGAGGCGCCCGAGGCGACCACGGGACATCCGAGAGACATGGCCTCGATCAGCGGCAGGCCGAATCCCTCACATTGCGACGTGTAGAGGAGCCCGGCCGCGTGCTCGTACGCCCACTTGAGCTCCGAATCGCGGAGCGTCATCTGCCGGACCTTATCCAGGATTCCCAGCTTGGCCGCCTGCTCGTGCTCGGCGGGGCGAAGCGGCCCGCCGCCGGCGCAGAGGATCGATGTGGAGCCCGCCGCTCCTGAAGTGGCCCACGCGAAAAGGGTCGCCGCGAAATTCTTGTACGTGTGCCGCTCGCCCACCCAGAGAAAGAAGGGCTGCCTGAGCCCGGGAATCCCCTCCGCGGCGACCGCGCTCCAGTCGGTCGATCCGCAGTGGATCACACGCGTTTTCCGCTCGCCCACGCCCAGAAACTCGATCAGATCCCGTCGCGTGGATTCGGAGATGCAGACGACGCGGTCGGCGCGCCCCACGATCGCGCGCTTCCACCGGGCCGGGTCGTCCGAGTTCCACCAGCGCCGGCGGAAGATCGCGGGGAACCGCTCGTGCGCCATGTCGTAGACGGTGAGGACCAGAGGCCCGGGGGGGAGCCGCGCGGGATCGCGGTAGTACGTGGGGTGCAGAATCTC
>JBGPMB010000061.1:0-14948 GCA_041486775.1 Candidatus Eiseniibacteriota bacterium
AAGAGCGTGGTGTGGAGATGATCCATCTCTGGTTCGTCGACATTCTGGGTCAGCTGAAAAGCGTGGGGATCACGCTCCAGGTCCTGAACGACGGGCTCGAAGAGGGCGTGGGCATCGACGGCTCTTCCGTCGAGGGCTTCGCCCGCATCTTCGAGAGCGATCTCATCGCGATGCCGGACCCGAGCACGTTCCAGATGCTTCCCTGGAAGGTGAACGGCGAGCACGTCGGCCGCCTGATCTGCGACATCCAGAATCCGGATGGGAGCCCCTACGCGGGGGACACGCGCCACGTCCTGAAGCGCGCGCTCAAGCGGATCGAGAAGCAGGGCTACACGTTCTATCTCGGGCCCGAGCTCGAGTACTTCTACTTCAAGAGCGTGCAGGACCGCACGCTCCTCGATCACGCGGGCTACTTCGACCAAACGCCCGACGACATCGGGACGGAGCTTCGCTCCCGCACCGTGGAAGCGCTCCAGGCCATGGAGATCTCGGTCGAGGCGTCGCACCACGAGGTGGCGTCGAGCCAGCACGAGATCGATCTCAAGTACAGCGAAGCCCTCAAGATGGCGGACCAGACGATCACCTACCGCTATGTCGTGAAGGAGATCGCGCGCCAGGGGGGCTATTACGCCACGTTCATGCCCAAGCCGGTCTACGGCGAGAACGGCAGCGGCATGCACATCCACCAGTCGCTCTTCAAAGGCGGGAAGAACCTCTTCTTCGACGCCAAGGACAAGTACCACCTCTCCAAGAACGGGCGGAGCTACCTGGCCGGACTGCTGAACCACATGCCTGAATTCGCCTCGATCACGAACCAGTGGGTCAACTCCTACAAGCGTCTGGTGCCGGGGTTCGAGGCGCCGGTCTACATCGCCTGGGGCCAGCGGAACCGGTCCGCTCTGGTGCGGGTACCCATGTACAAGCCCGGGCACGAGAAGGCCACGCGGATCGAGCTGCGTTGCCCGGATCCCGCTTGTAACCCCTACCTCGCCTTCGCGATCTGTCTGGCGGCGGGGCTCAAGGGGATGGACGGGAACGCCACGCTCCGCCCCCCGGTGGAGGAGGACATCTACGAGATGAACGCCCACGAGCGGAAGGAGCTCGAGATCGGGAGCCTTCCCGGGAGCCTCAGCGAGGCGGTGGATCTGACCGAGAAATCGAAGCTCGTCCGGGAGGCGCTGGGTGAGCACGTGTTCACGAAATTCATCGAGAACAAGCGCATCGAGTGGGATGCCTACCGGACGCGCATCACCGATTACGAATTGGAGCGATACTATCCGGTCCTCTAGAGCAGCGATCGCGGCCTTGGCCCTCCTCTTGGCGTTCGGCTGCGCGCGCTCGGGCTCGGAGGGGAAGGGTGGGACTCCCGCGGCGAAGGGCGGAATTCCCGCGGACGCCGGCACCATCGGCTCCCAGGCGCCCGACTTCGAGCTGGCGGATCTTTCCGGGAAGAAAGTCACCTTGGCCGATTTCAAGGGCAAGGTGGTGATCCTCGACTTCTGGGCCACCTGGTGCGGGCCCTGCCGGGAGGAGATTCCCGATTTCGTCAAACTCCAGACCAAGTACAAAGCGCAGGGGCTCGAGATCGTGGGCCTCTCGCTCGACGACGGCGGCGAGGGTGTGGTGCGGCCCTTCGCCGAGAAGCACGAGGTGAACTACACGATGCTCCTCGGGAACCAGGAGACGGCGGACCGGTACGGGGGCGTGGTCGGGATCCCGACCACGTTCGTGCTGGACCGCCACGGGCGCATCGTCAAGAAGTTCATCGGAATGATGGCCCCCCAGACCTTCGAGGAGGCCATCCAGCCTCTCCTCGCGGGCTAGGCGCATCGCGTGTTCGAATCGCAGGTCAATCAGGTCTCGCTCTTAGCCGCGTTTCTCGCGGGCGTGGTTTCCTTCATTTCCCCGTGCGTGCTCCCTCTCGTCCCGTCCTACGTGACCTTCATCACCGGGGTCTCCTTCGACGAGCTGACGGCGGGGAACGCGGGACCGCGCGTCCGCCGCCTCACCATCATCCATTCGCTCGCCTTCATCTTCGGCTTCTCCCTGGTCTTCATCGCGCTCGGCGCGACCGCCACCGTCGCGGGCCAGTTCCTGCGCCTGCATCAAGACGCTCTACGGCGCGCCGGCGGAGTGATGATCATCCTCTTCGGCGTGTACCTGACCGGGATCATTCCCATTCCCGCGCTCTCCCGCGAGCGCAAGAAGCAGCTCACGACCAAGCCCCTCGGCATCCTGGGCTCGGTCCTGGTGGGCATCACGTTCGCCGCGGGATGGACCCCGTGCATCGGCCCCATCCTGGCCTCGATCCTGATCTACGCCAGCACCGCGAAGACCGTGGGCACCGGCATCATCCTCCTCTCCGTCTACTCGCTGGGGCTGGGGCTGCCGTTCTTCCTCGCGTCGCTCGCCCTGAACTCGTTCCTGGCCGCCTCGCGGCGGATCCGAACCCACCTCCGGACCATCGAGGTGGCGAGCGGAATCGTGCTGATCCTCTTCGGAATCCTTCTGGTCACCGATCTCTTCCCGCGATTCGTTTCCTTCCTCTCGAGGTTCCTCCCCGCGGTCGGCTAACCGCTAAATATTCCAGTCCTTCCTGCCGATTCATAAGCTCGGGGCATGGGGGTGTCCCCCGAAGTCACGATGTTCCATGCGGTGTACCCGATCGGCTCCGGCAGGTCCTCGGACGGACCTCCGGCGGATGAGGCCCCATGCAGACCAGGAGCGGATCGAGCCAACCCCTAGCCCTTCCCGCCGAGCTCAATCTTCCGGCTCCCCTCGCCACGCTGCAGATGCTCAATCAGGTCGCGCGCTCGCTGGGGTGGGTCGAGGGAGCGGGCTCGCCCTTCGTCGCCGTGGTCGAAGGGGTCGGGACTTTGCTGCGCGCGGACGGGGTCGCGGTGCTGGTCCGAAACGAGGCCGGCGGCTACCTCTTCCGCGTGGCGCAAGGCGGGCTGGCCGAATGGGGCGATTACACCCTCTCGGGCCCCGCCTCCGAGCTGCTCGACACGCTCCACCTCAGGGACAAGGTGACGCTCTTCAAGCGCTCGCAGCGAAACGCCTGGGCCCGGGAATTTCTCCTCGCCGCCGGCATGAACTGGGGCGCCTTGGCGCCCATCCGCGTTCGGGATCAGAACGTGGGCGCGCTTCTCGTCAACAACCGCCGCTCGGTGCACGTGCGCGCCGAGCACATCGAGGCGTTCGAGAACCTCGCGACCCTGGCGGGCGTGGCGGTCCAGGAGGAGCGCCTGCGGGAAGGCCTCGAGGACCTCTTCATGAGCGTCATCGTCTCGCTCACGATGGCCCTGGAAGCCAAGGATCCCTACACCGAGGGGCACTCGGTGCGGGTCGCCGCCTACTCGGAGGCGATCGGAAAGCAGCTGGGCCTCACCTCCGCGGTGCTGGACCTGATCCATCGCTCCTGCCTGCTGCACGACATCGGAAAGATCGCGGTGGACGAGACCATTCTCGCCAAGAAGGGGCGTCTGAACGCGATGGAGCGGGAGAAGATGGACATGCACGTCCTGATCGGCGAGGACATCCTCCGTCCGATCGCGCTCCTGCACCCCTTGCTCCCCGGCGTGCGCCATCACCACGAGCGATTCGACGGAAGCGGCCACCCGGACGGCCTCAAGGGGGAGGACATCCCGATCGAGGCGCGGATCATGGCGGTGGCGGACGCGTTCGACGCCATGACCTCGAGCCGGCCCTATCGCGAGCCGCTGCCGGAGGAAGATGCGTTGGTGGAGCTACGTCAGGCGGCCGGCGCGCAGTTCGACCCGCGGGTCGTCGCGGCCTTCGAGCAGATCTATCCCGCCGTGAAGAGGACTCTGGAGCACCTGCGGCCCCGGCGCGAAGTCGCCGCCGATCCCTAGGCCGCCGTGATCGTCAGGGCGTGGTGACGCGCCAGGTCTTTCGCAGATGCACCGTGGTGCCGTGGTCGGGCCGCGTCTCGAAGGTCACCTCGTCCATCAACTCCCGCATGAGGTAGAGGCCGCGCCCGTGGGGGTCGAGCAGATTGGAAGGGTCGGTGGGGTTCTCGACCCGAGAGGCGTCGAAGCCCCTGCCGTTGTCGTCGACGCGCACCGCGATCTCGCCCTGGCCGACGTGGAAGACGAACGTGACCGTCTTTTCGGCGGCGAAGACATTCCCGTGCTGGATGGCGTTCGTCCCCGCCTCGATGACCGCGATCGTGAGCGCGTTCGCCGTGTCTTCGTCCAGCTCGAACTGCCCGGCCATCTCGGCGATCAGCCCGTGGACGAGGGAGAGCAGCTCGAGGCGGCTGCCGATGGTGAGGGTGACGGTGCCGCTCTGATCCCGCGTGGGTGTCGGTTCGGCGGCTCCCATGCGGGCTACTGTATCAGAACCCCGCGGGCCGTCACCAACGGAATGCCCGCGCCCATCCTGGTCAGAGCACCTTCAGCGCGACGAGGGTGATGTCGTCCGCCTGCTCCGCGCCCTGCGTAAACCGGGACAGCTCCTCCGAAATCGAGTGCAGGATCTGCCCTGCGGACAGGTCCCGGGGCAGGGTTCCCGCGAACGCGAACAGGCGCTCCTCTCCGTAGTCCTCCATCAGCCGGTTTCTGGCGTCGGTGATGCCGTCCGTATAGAGGATCAGGGCGTCGCCCTGGTTGAGCGGCGTGGACGTCTCGCCGTAGACGCAGTCGGAATGGATCCCGAGCGGGATACCGCCGAAATCGAGTAGCCGGCTTCCTCCCGCGGCGGGGAGCAGGATCGGGTAGTTGTGCCCCGCGTTCGAGAAGTAGAGGGTGGGCCCCGGGACGCCGTCCGAGCCCGCGGCGGTGACCCGCGCCAGGAAGCAGGTGGCGAACCGGTCGTCGGGGGTCGCGTCGAACACCAGCCGGTTCAGGCGGTCCATGATCTCGCAGATGGGCTTTCCGTCCGGCGCCTGGGTGCGCACGGAGGCCTGAACCATCGAGGCGAGTAAAGCCGCGGGGACGCCCTTCCCGGCCACATCGGCGATGGTGATCAAGTAGTTGCCCGAGCCCACGTCCACGATGTCGTAGTAATCCCCGCCGACCTGCTTGTTCGGCACGTTCATCGCCGCGATCCCGAAGCGTCCCATCTCCGGCAGCCTCCTCGGCAGAAACTGCTGCTGGATCCTCCGCGCCACCGCGAGCTCCTCCTCGAGGAGCGACTTCGTGAGGTTCTCCTCGTAGAGGAGCGCGTTCTTGAGCGCCACGCTGGTCTGGTTCGCGACCGTCTCGAGAAGCGACATGTCCTCGGCCGTGTAGCGCATCTCCGTGATCTTCCGTCCCAGCGAGATCAGCCCCAGGAACTGCCCCCCGTGGCGGAGCGGCAGGAGGATGTAGGGCTCCGTCACGAGAAGCGGCTTCACCTCCTCGTGTTTCTCCGGCTCCGCCGCGAGATCGCGGATCTCGCTTCGGCGTATCAGGGAGAAGCCTTCCGTGAGCCGTTCCAGCGTGGCTCGCGGGATGGCGGCGATCGCCTCTAAGTCCACGTTCCCGCCGAAGCCGCGCAACACGGGATCGTGGCCGAGGGGAGCGATGAGCAGGACGGTGGTGCGCGCCGAGACGCCTTCGCGGAGCTTTTCCAGAACCGCGTCCGCGAGCGAGGGGAGATCCAGCGCCGTGAGCACCTCGCTGCTCATACGGCGGAGGATCGTGCGGTGGTCGCTCCGCTCGCGCAGAAACACCTTCTCCAGCGCTTCCTCCAGCCAGGACACGACGGGTTGGAAGAGGACGAGCGCGATGAGGAGGATCGCGGTCTCGAAGATCGTGACATCCACCCCCGCCACGGATTCCAGGAGCACGTCCAGCTGGCGGATGATGGTGAGGTAGACGCTGACCAGAAAGGCCGACGTGAGCGCGTAGAGAATGGACTTTCGCGCGATCAGCTTGGCGTCGAGGAAGCGGTAGCGAACCATCGAGTACGCGATCCCCGCCGAGCCCAGCACCAGGGCCGCCACGATGAGACCGGAGCGCGTGATCAAAGGCCAGGTGTGGTTCAGGAGGGTCGGGATGGGGACCGCCACCGCATAGAGTCCCGCGCAGGAGGCGAGCCCGATGAAGATCGTTCGTAGCTGCGCGCGGAGGCGCGGGTTCGTGGCCCGGCGGTAGCTCAGCCAGAGCAGTGTCAGCGCGGCGGCGATGTAGAGGAGGTTCACCCCCGAGAAGAGGATGACGTGGAAGCCGAACACGAGCTCGGTCGGCACGCGCATCACGTGGACCAGGGTTCCGCCGATCGGGTTCTTGGCGAGCCACGCGGTCAGGTGCCCGGTGATCGCTCCCTGGGTCTGGAGGATCATGAGCGATAGGTGGAACGCGTGCGGCCCGAAGATCCATACCGCCACGAACGGAATCCGTCGCGCGAAACGGTTCTCGGTTGGAAAGACGCACGCGAAGTAGAGGAGCGAGGGGAAGAAGAGCTCCCAGAGATAGTTGAAGGAGCGGAGCAGATCGGTGCTGCCGATCTTGGCCTTGCCCCCCGCGCCCTCGAGGATGAACCCGATGGCCCCCAGGACCGAGCCCAGCCCTCCGAAGAAGAGCATCAGCGCGGTGGCCCGGTTCGCCTTCTCCTTCGGGGCCTCGCGCAGGATCACGATCCCCAGAAGGAACACGAGCCCACCGACGATCAGGTAGAGGGTGGCGACCGTGTAGCCGGCGAAGCCGTGCATGACGAGGGTCTTCTCCTAGCGGACCGCCGGCTCGTCCGGTAGGAGAGACGACGGCGTGAGGAGGAGCGGCGTCCCGGGGCTTTTCATGATGAATCCCAGGGCGCGTTGCTCGTAGGTCCAGGGAGTCCGGTCGGAGGTCCCGGCGAGGGGGAAGAGCCTTGGTAACGCGAAGAGCTTCTGCCTCGGGTACTCCTCGATCCGGACGCGCCGGCCCTTGCGGATGCCGGCGGCCGTCTTCGCGAGCTCCAGCGTGCGGTCGAGCGTGGCGATTTCGTCTACGAGCCTCAAGTCCAGGGCGGCGCGCCCCGCGTATACATGTCCCTGCGCGATCTCGCGCACACGCTCGATCGCGAGGCCGCGACCTTCCGCGACGCGTTGCGTGAAGTCGTCGTAGAGCTCGAGGATGCCTCGCTTCACCACTACGCGCTCGCGGTCATCCAGGTTCCGCTCCGGGATGGTAACGCCGACCAGGGGAAGCGTCAGGCCCCCCATGAGATCCGCGCTCTTTCCAATCTGCACCCGGTCGGACGTCAAACCCAGCTTCTTTCCCAGCCCTTCGTTCCAGGCCCACCCGCCGATGACCCCGATCGATCCGGTGATCGTGAACGGCGAGGCGGTGATCCGGGCCGCGTCCATGCTGATCCAGTACCCGCCGCTCGCGGCCACGCGCCCCTGGCTCACGTAGAGGGGCTTGCCGGACTTGCGGTAGGCCTTGATCTCGCGGGCGACCAGGTCCGAGGCGAGCGGATCGCCCCCCGGCGAGTCCGCGCGCACCACCACCGCCTTCACGTTCCGGGACTCGCGGAATCCCCGGAGCGCCTTCGAAGTCGTGCGGCCCCGGATCCCGCTGTCCATGGCGCAATCGCCGACGGCGTAGACGAGCGCTACGGTGGGCGTGGGACCCCACGAATCATCGGGCGTCCAGCGCGCGTCGCGGGCTTGGCCCGGACTCTGGAACAGAACGCGACGGCCCGCCGCTTTTCTCGCGTTCTCGCGAAGCCCGTCGGCGCCGCCGATCTCGTCGATGGCGTGAAGCTCGAGGAGACGGCGCGCCCCCAGATAGGGCTCCTCGTTCACCGTGGAGTCGAATTGCGCCCGGGTCATGCGCCCCGACTCGGCGATACCTCGGGCCAGCTCCTCGTAGACCGCCTTCACGACATCGGAGCGCTGCTCTTTGTCCGCCTCGGACATGTCGCGCCGCGAGAAGGTCTCCATCGCCGACTTGTACTTGAGGTACCGCCACTCCTCGAAACCGATGCCGAGTTTGGCGAGCGTGTCTTTCATGTACGTGCGCGATGCCTGGACGCCGGGGATCAGAAGCCTCCCGACCGGGTCCATCACGATCCGATCGGCCGCGGACGCGAGATAGAAGGCACCCATGCCCGCGTTGTCGACGTAGACGGCGACCTTCTTCCCGGCCCGGCGAAGCTCCAGGAGCTTCTCCCGGATCTCCCAGATCATCTCGATGTTCGCCTGGAATCCCGAGAGGTTGAGCGTGACGCCGCCCACGGTGGGATCCTGGACGGCGAAGTCGAGGTCGTCGAGAATCCGCCGCAGCGGAAGCGAGCCCTCGTCGAAGAAGCGATAGGACTGGTAGACCGCCTCTCCCTTGAGATCCATCTCGAGGAAGCGGCGGCCGCGGAACAGGGAGGCCGCGGGATCGAAGCCGCGCACCGGGGGAGTCATGCGAACCACGAAGTTGGTGGCGCCCAGGTCCGAGTGCTGGTAGCGCGAGACTGACCGGAAGCCGGTCCGCGCGAGCGTGACGCCCAGCGTGAGCTGGAAGCGCTGATGCTCGCTCCATCGACCGGACGCCTCGAGTCCCGCGATCGGCCGGATGGAAGCGCCGAAGCTGGCGTCGCCGTCGTCCCAGTGGCGGTTCTGGTCGATGCCGTAGTCGGCGAAGAGGAGGAGCCGCGGATCGGAGAGAGGCCTCACCCCGAGATCGAGCGCGGCCTGGCTCTCGCCCGACGTGAGCTCTGCCGTGGAGCCGAACGAAAGCCAGGAGGTGGGTCGGACGATCCTTCCCAAGGCGACGAAATTCTTCCGATCGAACGCGGCGCGACCCGGACCCGAGAATCCGTAGGCGATGCCCGCGGCGCCGAAGGGATCGTGCCATCCCATGCCGATTTGGTAGTCCCCGACGCCGCGCAGCCCCCCCGGCGAGGGAAGGATGCGGTGGCGATAGGAGAACCCCAGGCCGCGCCCCATGGAGATCCCGTAATCCGCTCGCCGCTTGACCGGCGTCTGCCGGTCCGACCACCAGAGCGCCGTCTCCGGCCGCTCGAGAAGCCCCCACTGCGCCGGGTTCAGCATGGCGGCGATGGAGCCGTCGTCGGTGCCGGGCGTGCTCGAGAGAAGGGTGGACTCCTCGGCGTAGGGAGACAGCGTGGCTCGGGCGATCCCCGGGCAGATCACCCCGGACAGGAGAAGCGCGGCCAGGAGCAGCCTCATGAAGGGCCCTCCTCGCTCCGCCCCTTCGAGACCGCGTAGATGGTGCTCAGCACGAAGAGCACGAGCACGATGCCGATCCCGATCCAGCGGGGAATCTCGAATCCGACCACGTCGATGGAATGCAGATATTCCAAGAATAGCTTCACCCCGACCCAGGCCACGATCACGTAGGCGCCGTCCACGATGGAGGGATAGCGACGCACCAGCGTGAGAAGCTGCCCGATGAGCACGCGCATGGCGACGATCCCGAGTAGCCCGCCGCTGAGAATCACCCACAGTTTCCGCGACATTCCGACCGCGACCAGGATCGAGTCGATGGCGAACACCACATCGGTCGTCTCCACCCGGACCACGGTCGACCAGAAGAGCGAGAGCCCGAGCAGGGTCGCCGCGGCGGGGTGGATCTTCGCGCCATCAGCGGCATGGCGCCCCTTGTGCCAGAAGTGCTTGAGGGGAAGATAGAGGAGATAGATGCCGCCGACCAGCTTCACCCAGTCCATGTGGATCAGGTGCACCGCCGAGAGGGTCGCGAGCACGCGGAAGGCGAACGCGCCGACGATGCCGTACTGGAGCGCCTTTCTCTGCTGGTTCCTGGGCAGGGGCAGCACCAGGACCGCCAGGACCAGCGCGTTGTCCGCGCTCAGGGCCGCTTCGAGGAGCACCAGAAGCGCGATGGTGATGAGGTCGGCGCCTTCGATCGAAAAGGGCATGGGAGGTCGAATGGTACCCCAATTCCAGGCTATAGTGACCGGTGATGATCGGGCGAACGCTGTCCCATTACCTCGATCTCCTCCGCCGCGTCGGCATCCAAACGACATGATTGGGAAAACTCTGTCCCATTACCGCCTCGTGGAGAAGATCGCGGCGGGAGGGATGGGCATCGTGCACCGCGCCCGGGATGAGCGGCTGGGCCGCGACGTGGCGCTCAAGGTGCTGCCGGCCGGCGCACTCTCCGACGAAGCGGCGCGGGAGCGGTTCCGGCGCGAGGCGCTCGCCCTCTCCCAGCTCAACCATCCCCACATCGCGACCATTTACGACCTCGATCACGAGGAGGACGTGGACTTCCTCGTGATGGAGTACATCCCCGGCCGGACGGTCGCCCAGATGATCGCCGAGCACCCCCTTCCCGAGGCGGAGGCCGCCTCGATCGCGTGCCAGATCGTGGAGGCGTTGGAGGAAGCGCACGAGCAGGGAATCGTTCACGGCGACCTGAAGCCGGACAATGTGATCGTCACGCCCAAGGGCTGGGTGAAGGTTCTCGACTTCGGGCTCGCGGTCCTGCGCGGTCCCATGCTCCAGGGCGCGGAAACGACGTCCTACACCGGTGAGAAACTGGTTCAGGGCACGCTGCCCTACATGGCGCCCGAGCAGCTCCTCCGCGGGCAATCGGACGCCAGGTCCGACCTCTACGCGCTGGGTGTCATGCTCTACCAGATGACGACGGGGAGGCTGCCATTTCAAGAGTCGCTCGCCTCCGCCCTGATCGAGGCCATCTGCCATCGCGTGCCCGCGCCGCCGGGCTCGTGGAATCCGGCGCTCTCGCAGCTGACCGACCGCATCGTCCTGCGCCTGCTGGAGAAGGAGCCGGACCGTCGCTACCAGTCGGCGGGCGAGCTGAACGCGGACTTGCGCCGCGTGTGCTCGTCGGGGCCCGCCTCCTTCGCGCGCGACGAGGCGGACCGCGCGGCGGATGGCCCGAGAATCCAGTCGATCGCGGTCCTCCCGCTCGAGAACCTCTCCGGCGACCCCGAGCAGGATTATTTCGCGGACGGGATGACGGAGGCATTGATCGCGGGGCTCGCGAAGATCCGCGCGCTGCGCGTCATCTCGCGGACCTCCGTGATGCGCTACAAGGGCGCACGGGCCGCGCTCTCGGAGATCGCGCGCGCCCTCGACGTGAACGCGATCATCGAGGGCTCGGTGCTCCGGTCGGGAAATCGCGTCCGGATCACGGCGCTCCTCGTGGATACCGCGACCGACCGGCACCTGTGGGCCGAGACCTACGAGCGCGACGTGGGCGACATCCTGTCGCTCCAGAGCGAAGTCGCGCAGGCCATCGCGGGAGAGATCCAGGTGACCATCACGCCCCAGGAGGTGGCCCGCTTCGCGCGACGGAGCGCGGTCGATCCCGACGCCTATCAGGCGTATCTCAAGGGGCGCTACCACTGGGAGAAGCGCTCCGAAGAGGGCCTCAAGAAGGCCCAGCACTTCTTCCAGGAAGCCATCGATCGCGACCCGGCCTACGCGCCGGCCTACGCGGGGCTGGCCGACTATTACATCACGCTCGGGAACTTCAACCTCGCCGACTCGCACGAGGTGTATCCCAAGGCCAAGGCCGCCGCCCTGCGCGGGCTCGAGATGGATCCTTCCTCGGCGGAGGCCTACACATCGCTCGGGAGCGTCAAGGGGAGCTACGAGTGGGATCGCGAGGGCGCCGAGCGGGATTTCCGCCACGCCATCGCGCTGGATCCGAACTACGCCAACGCGCACCACTGGTTCGCGGACCATCTCGTGTCGCTGGGACGCTTCGACGAGGGGATGGCGGAAATCGCGCGGGCGCAGTCCCTGGATCCGCTCTCGCTCGTGATGAGCGCGGATGCCGGGGGCTATCTCTTCTACGCGGGGCGATACGACGCGGCGGTGGCATCGGTCCGAAAGACGCTCGACCTGGATTCTTCCTTCGCCCCCTCCTACCGGCAGCTCGGAGGGATCCTGGAGCAGATGGGGAAATTCGAGGAGGCGATCGAGGTCTTCGAGAAGGCGAAGGAGGTGAGCGGCAGCGCGACCTACTCTCTCACGGCCCTGGCCCACACCTACGCGCTTTCGGGCCGGCGCGAGGAGGCGCTGAAGATGCTGGCGGAGCTCGATGAGCTCGCGAAGCGGAAATATGTCTCGCCCTACAGCCTCGCCGCCGTCCACGTGGCGCTCGGCGATGTCGACCGCGCCTTCGCGTATCTCGACCGCGCCGTCCAGGCCCACGATCGCGCCCTGATCTGGATCAAGGTCGCGCCGAGATTCAAGCCGATCCGCTCGGACCCAAGGTTCTCCACCATCCTCCGGACGATCGGGGCAGCCTAACCGCCCTCCTTGCGGGCCTCGCGCGCGGCCCGGACGGATTGCCACGCGTGGAGCACCAGCGCCACCGTGATCACCGCGTAGGCCACGAAGACCCGGAAGTACTCTCCGATCTGCGCATCGCCCGCGAGCGCTTTTCCCGCCAGAGGCGACACTACGAAGAGCGTGTGGAAGAGCAGGGCGCCGAGGAGCGCCTGA
The DNA here is from genome assembly GCA_041486775.1 of Candidatus Eiseniibacteriota bacterium. Lineage (GTDB taxonomy): Bacteria > Eisenbacteria > RBG-16-71-46 > SZUA-252 > SZUA-252 > WS-7. The sequence continues at coordinate 12,386 of JBGPMB010000061.1, forward strand.
CCCACGGTGGCCCGCGTCACCGTCGCGCCGGAGACGAGAAGCGCCGCGATGGCGAACATGCCCACCTGCTCATGCGAGCTATAGGTGTTCAGCGTGCCCAAGTTTTGAAGGAAGAGGAGCTGGCCCCAGGCGGCGAGCACCGTGGAGAGAACCGTGGCGATGATCCGGTTCCGCTCGACGGGGATCCCCGCGATCGTCGCGACGTGGTCGTCCTGCCCCATGGCGCGGAATTGCTGCCCGAGGCGGGTGCGGAAGAAGAAGAGCGTGAGGAAGCAGAACGCCCCGACGATGGCGTAGGTCACGACCGGCACACGAATCTCGATGCCCTGGAGCTGGAAGCGGACCTTCACCAAATCGTCGATCGCGTACTGGATGGAGTTCAGGTCCACTGTGTTTCGCAGTCCATAGCCTTGCGGCAGCACCATCGAGGGGCTGTGGAAGGGGATGATCGAGCCGACGGCGAAGAGGAAGAGAAGCTGGTAGAGCCCGTTCGCGAAGAATCCGGCGATGAGGCCGGTCACCATCTCCCGGCCCTTCGCGCGATTGAAGAGCGAGCCGGTGGCGATTCCGAGCACGATGGCGATCGGCGTCGCGATGACCCAGGCCAGCGCGAACCCTCCGATTCCGGTGATGCCCCACTTCACGATCAGGATCGCCCCGATCTGCCCCGCCATGGCCCCGATGACAATTCCGAAGTTCAAGCCCAGCCCCGCGAGGATGGGAATCAGGAGCGAGAGGACCATGACCGAGTTCCGTCCCATACGCACCAGCATCTCGCTCAGGAGAAAGGGCGGCGTGATCTTCGCCACGATGATTCCGAACAGGCAGAGCGCGGCGAAGAGGATGGGGACCGCGTGGCGGAGGAGGGCTCGTTTCAGGGTCAGGTCCTCACGGTCCGGGTCAGGGCGTAGAGGATCATCCCATTCTGGATGATGAGCCGCGCGGTCTCGGAGATGTCGCCCTGGATCACCTGGCTCGTCACCGGGAGCGCCACCGTGAGAATCGATTGGAAGAGGAACGTACCCACGAGGACGTGCCCGATGGTCGCGCGGGTCACGCTGGCGCCTCCGATCAGGATGCACGCGATCGCGGGAAACGCCATGAGGAGCGGGGCCGTGTAGAGCTGCACGAAGCCGTACGACTGGCTGAAGATCACGATCCCGATCGCGGCAAGCACGGTGGAGAGGATCGTCGCCTGGACGCGCGTGCGGTCGTCGGAGATGCCGGCCGCTCTCGCGAAGCGCGTGCTGGAGCGGGCGGCGGCGATGGTGATCCCCATCCGCGTGCGGAAGAAGAGCCAGACCAGGAAGCAGAATCCCAGGAAGACCACGAGGGTGCCGCCTGGAACCCGCACCCCCGCGACCGTGAATTCGAGCCAGCGGTCCAGCACCTTGTCGTAGATGCCGCCCAAGCTCAGCGTCGTGCGGAGCCCGCGGCCGCCGATCGCCCAGACCAGCGTGGGATTCTTGAAAGGCGCCAGGAGCCAGAAGACCGACATCATCGACACGATCGCGAAGCCCAGGTACGTGCCGACCATCATTTCCTGGCCGCGCGTGCGATTGAGAAGCCAGCCGTATCCCGCGCCCACCGGGATCGCGAGCGCGACGCCGATACCCGTCGCCATCCCGATCCCCGCGATGCCTTGCACGCCCGCGTTGAGCGAGATCACGGCGCCCACCAGCCCGCAGATGATCCCGAGCGGAAGTCCGAAGTTGAGCCCGACCCCGCCCTGGATGGCGGGCAGGAGGGCCAGGACCAGGATCCCGTTTCGCCCCACGCGCACGATCGAATCGGAGATGAGCCCGCGGAGGTCCATGTGGGTCGCCACCGCGACCGCGAAGAGGACGACGAGGAAGACCGCGATCAGGAGGCGCGGAATCCCGAACTCGCGGAGGAACGCGGGGAGCTTCACGCGGCCTGGGCGGATTCGCCCGCCATGGCGAGCCCGAACGCGGCGTCCGGGGCGTCGGGCGGAAGGATGGCGGCGATCTTCCCGCGGTAGACGATGGCCACGCGGTCGGAGATCGCGCGCAGCTCCGCCAGCTCAGAGGACGTGACGACGAGGGTCACACCCTTGTCGCGATTCAGCGCCCGGAGCACCTCCAGCACCAGTTCCTTCGCGCCCACGTCGATCCCGCGCGTCGGCTCGGAGACGAAGAGGAGCCGGGGCGTGAGCGTCATGGCGCGCGCGACGCACACCTTCTGCTGGTTTCCGCCGGAGAGCCGCCTCACTTGCTGCGCGGGGCCCGTGGTGCGGATGTCGAGCGCCTTGATCATCGCGAGCGCGTGCGCGCGCATGGCGCCGTGGTTCAGGAGACGAAGCGCCTGGAGTGGGAACGGATAGAGAAAGCGGCCCTGCGCCTCGAGGGCGGAGAGCGCGATGTTGAGCTCGATCGACTCCTCAGAGCAGGCCGACCCCGCGGCGGTCCTCCGATACGAACGCGAGGCCGCGCTCCAGCGCCAGGCGGGGCTCGTTCAAGGGGTAGAGCCCCTCGCCGAAGACCACGCGGCCCCACGCGTGATAGAGCCCCATGATGCCGTTCGCGATCCCCAGCTTTCCGTG
>JBGPMB010000062.1:0-14768 GCA_041486775.1 Candidatus Eiseniibacteriota bacterium
CCTGATCTGGCGCTCGGTGGAGCGCGCGGGCCTCTTCGCCACATTCGGACTCCTGACGCTGGCCGGCCTGGCGCTTCTGGTCGCGCTGCTCTTGCCGCTCCACCGTTCCGAGTACATCGTGCTCCGCTCGGCGCTCCTCCTGGCCGCCGCTCTCGCCCTGGTGTTCGCGCTCGTTCGCGTCACCCAATCGCGCGCGGGTCTTCCGGAAGCGGCGCTCGAGGCGAGCCACTTGATCCACGAGCATGACGACGGGCTCTTGACCGCGTTCGAGCTGGGTCGCTCCCAAGGAGGGACGACAGGCGCCGGGGTCTCGACGGGCTATTCCCCCGCGCTCACGCAGCACGCGGTTCGAAGCGCCGCGGAACGGGCCGCCTCGCTTCCCCTGGGACAGCTCCGGGTCTGGCGCGGGCGCAAACGCTCCATCGAACGGCTCGGGATCGCTGTGCTCGTGGTGGCCGGTGTCGCCGCCCTCGGTGGATCGCGCACGGTCACGACGGTGAAACGGATTGCCGACCCCGAGAAGGCCCCCCTGGCCCCGATCTCGATCCGCGTCGAGCCGGGATCCGAGGAGGTCGAGGGCGGGGCGTCGGTGCCGGTGCGGGTCTACGTCTCGGGGACCGCGCGCGCCCCCCGGCTCCTCGTGAAGGAGCGGACGGCCGAGCCCGGGAAGGCCTGGCGCGAACGTGAGCTCGAGCGCGCCACCGAAGACGTGAGCCCTCGCGCCCGGGAGCGCGCCTACGCGACCGTGATCCCGAACCTGAACGAAGATCTCGTCTATCAAATACGCGCCCTGGACCAGGTGAGCCCGGTCTATCGCATCTCGGTGCGGGACCTGCCGCGGGCGTCCGGGTTCAAGATCCGGTACGAGTACCCCGCGTACTGCGGGCTCACCTCGGAAGCCTCGAACGCGATCACCGGCGACCTCGTGGCGCCGCGCGGGACCCGCGCGCGTGTCGAGGTGCTCTTGAACCGGAACGTGGACAAGGCCGCGCTCCAGGTCGAGGGGGGTACCACGCTCGCGGGCGAGCTGGGTGAGCGTCTGGCCCGCTTCGCCCTGCCGGTCCGCGCCGATGGGCGCTACCGCGTGCAGCTGACGGATCCTCGCGGCCGGCGCGTGGATCTCGGCCCCTACGACGTGAAGTCCATCCCCGACCGCCCGCCCACGGTCACGGTTGTGTCCCCCGGCCCCGTCGAGGACGTGGCCCACGACATGACGGCCACCATCCTGGCCGGCGCGACGGATGACTACGGCGTGAAGAAGGTTCTCCTGCGCTACCGCGTGCGCGAGGGAGCCCAGACCATAGAAACGCTCCACGAGGAGAAAGACGGCACACGCGAGCTGGCGGTCCGTTACGACTGGGCGCTGGGCTCCTACAACCTCCTTCCGGGAGAGGAGGTCCAGTACGAGGTTGGCGCCGTGGACGGCGACCAGGTCGACGGTCCTCAGACTTCCTGGTCCGACACGCGCACCCTGCGCTTCCCCTCGGCGGCGGAAATCCTCTCCTCGGTGGAGCACCAGCAAGATGAGTCCGTGGCCACCCTGGAAGACGCCATCCGGAACGCCAAGGCGCTCCAGCAGAAATCCGACGAGCTGGCCCGCGACATGGGACGCGCCAAGGAGCTGCCCTGGGAGAAGGGACAGGACATCCAGAAGACCCTCGAAGGGCAGCAGTCGCTTCGCGAGCAGATCGACAAGGTGGCCGAGAAGCTGGGACAGGACGCCGACAAGCTGGCGCAGTCGCGCGCCCTGAACGCCGAGCTGGTCCAGAAGCTGAACGAGCTGCATCAGCTCCTGAATCAGCTCCACGACCAGTCCATCCTGCGCGCCATGCAGAACGTCCAGGACGCCTTGAAGAAGATGTCGCCCCAGGATCTCGAGCGCGCGATGCAGAACATGAAGATGACCCAGGAGGACGTGGTCAAGAGTCTGGAAAAGACGATCGAGCTCCTGAAGCAGATCAAGATGGAGGAGAAGCTCGAGGCCGCGTCGGAGCGCGCGGCGGACATGGCGCGCCGCCAGCTGGCGGTGAACGATTCGTTGACCCGCGCGAGCAAGCCGAACGAGATGAAGGACCTCGCCAAGGGGGAGGAAGAGATCTCGAAGATGAGCCGCGAGCAGCGCGCCGCGCTCGATTCGCTCGCGGCGGAGCTGAAGGAGATGGACAAGGAGTCGGCCAAGGAGGCGGAGGAGCAGCGCGACAAGATGCAGGACCTCTACCCCATCTTCGACAAGTCCATCCAGTCGATGCAGGAGTCGATGAAGCAGGAGGCGAAGGAGAGCTCGCAGGATCTCGAGCACCAGCTCGAGGAGATGCGGAACGCGATGAACAAGATGAAGGATGATTTCGTTTTTCGTAAGAAGAACGACGTCGGCCGGAAGATGGACGAGGCGATCGCGGACCTGCTCGAAATCGCGGACGCCCAGAAGGACATCCTGAACGATCCGAAGAGCGAGGCGGGGGCCAGAGCCTCGACGCAGCAGGGGCTGGAGGAGACCACCGAGGGGGCCGCGAACCGGATCGGGGAGCTGAGCAAGAAGACGCTCTTCATCACCCCCGACGTGGCGCAGGCCGTCGGCCGCGCGCTCTCGAATCAGAAGAACGCCGTCGGGCGCTATTCCATGGAAGACATGATCGGCGGGCTCGTCTCGAGCAAGGAAGCGGCCATCGCGTTGAACCAGGCGGCCGCCGCGCTGCTCCGCGGACGGGACGCCATGGCCTCGGCCAAGTCATCCACCGGCATGCAGGAGGCGATGCAGATGATGCAGAGCCTGGCGGGCGACCAGCAGCAGCTGAACGGGCAGTCGCTCTCGATGCTGCCGGGTGGGCAAGGGCGGCAGGGGCAGGAGGGCAGGCTCACGCCCGATCAGGCCGGCGCCCTGAGCCGGATGGCGGCCGAGCAGGAAGCCATCCGACAGGGGCTCCAGGAAGCCATGCAGAAGCTCGGGCAGGGAGGCGGCACGCTCGGGCAACTGGGGCAGACGAGCGAAGACATGAAGAAGGTGGCGGAGGACTTGCGCGGCGGGAGGCTCAACCAGGAGACGGTCAATCTCCAGCAGCGGATCCTGAGCCGGCTCCTGGATGCGCCGCGGAGCGTCGAGAAGCGCGATTACTCCCGGCGCCGCACGTCGCGGCCAGGCGTCGACGTCGTTCGCTCCTCGCCGAATGCCCTATCTCCCGAGCTCTTGAAAGCGCGGCCCTCGCTGGCGGCCCTTCTGGCCCGCGGCGGACGGGATCCCGTGTCGCCGCGCTACCGCGCCCTCGTGGACCAGTACTTCCAGGCCATCTTGAACCAGGGGAAAGCGCGTTGAGCGCACGCCGCGGCACCCTCGCGCCGGCCGCTCGGGGCACGCTGGCCGTTCTGTGCCTTCTCGTTCCGGGACTCGCGCATGCGACGCACCAGCCCCAGGGTCTGCCTCCGCCTCCGACCGCGGACCGGGACAGCTATTTCCACCAACTCCTCGGGAATCTATCGATCAACGCCCCCACGGACACCATGGGCTCGGCGGAGTACCGATCAGGCTGCCGGCTCTTCGAGGCGGGGCTCTTCGACTCCGCGGCCGCCGTGTACCAGCGGTTCGCGGGTCACTATCCGCGGAACCTCCTTCTGAACGACGCGATCGAGCGCGTGCTCCTGATCCGCGGAAATCGCGAGCCGGGGGACGAGGCGCTCCGGCTCTACGCGCACACGCTCGCTCTGCGGAGCGCGGGGCTCGCCGACTCCGCGGCGGCGTCCGCGAGTTCGGGCCTCGAGCGGTTCCCGAACGCTCGGATCCGGTACCACTGGGAGTTCCTCCTCGCCGAAATCAACCGCGAGCGCGGCAATCACTCCGAGGCAATCCGCTTCGCGCTCCTGGTCGCGGACTCCACCTCGAAGAGCCGGCTGGCTCCCTATGCGCTGAAGCTCGCGGGGGACGAGACGGTCGCGATGGGGGATGAGCCCGCGAAGGCCCTCCGGCTGTACCAGGCCCTGCTCGAGCGCTACCCGGCGTCGCCGCTGGCGCCTCCGGTGCGCGCGCAGGTGATGGAACTCCGAAAGAAGCTGCAGCTGTGAGGCGCTCCTTCCCCGCCCTTGCCGTGGCGGGCGCTCTCCTCTTCGCGCTCTCCTCCGGCGTTTCCATCGCGCGCGCGGAGATCCTGGTGCCGATGGACGAGACGCAGACCGACCATCTCCGCGCCTACGGGCTCACCTATTGGGTGCTGCAGCAGGGCCTGCGCGGCGAATGGCTCCTGAACTACCGCGGCGGCTCTTTCCTGCTCCCGGACGACGCGCGCATTCCCAGCGAGGGGGCGGTGCGCGGCGTGCGCACCGAGGCGGTGAGCGGCGCCCAGGTCGCCCAGATCCGCGCGGAGATCGCCGACAACAACATGGAGTCGGTGAAGCTGGAGACGGCGCCGCGCATCGCGGTCTATGTCCCACCCACGACGCCACCCTGGGATGACGCGGTCCAGCTCGCGCTCGAGTACGCGCAGATTCCCTACACCAAGCTCTGGGACGCGGAAGTTCTGCAAGGGCGTCTTTCCGAGTACGACTGGCTGCACCTCCATCACGAGGATTTCACCGGACAGTACGGGAAATTCTACGCCGCCTTCGCGGGCACCGACTGGTACCGGAAGCAGGTGGCGGAGAACGAGGCGATCGCGCGGAAGCTGGGATTCGCCAAGGTCTCCGAGTTGAAGAAGGCGGTGGCGCGGACGATCAAGTCCTACGTCGGGGCGGGAGGATTCCTGTTCGCCATGTGCTCCGCGACCGACACGTTCGACATCGCGCTCGCGGCCGAGGGGATCGACATCGCGGGGCCGGAGTACGACGGCGATCCCGCCGACCCCTACGCGCAGCAGAAACTCGATTTCAGCAAGTGCGTCGCGTTCCAGAATTTCGAGCTGGAGCCGAGCCCTCTGGTCTACGAGTACTCGAACATCGACACCAGCAACCGGGACATGATCCGGGGACAGCGGAACGACTACTTCACCTTGTTCGATTTCTCCGCGAAGCAGGATCCGGTCCCGAGCATGCTGGTGCAGGACCACGTGGCCAACGTGCCCGGGTTCATGGGCCAGACGACCGGATTCGAGAAGAAGCTCCTGAAACCCGGGATCACGGTGCTGGCCGAAGTCCCGGGCGCGGACGAGGCCAAGTACATTCACGGGCACTTCGGGAAAGGGACCTTCACGTTCTACGGCGGCCATGACCCGGAGGACTACCAGCACGCCGTCGGGGACCCGCCCACGGACCTTTCGCTTCACAAGAACTCGCCGGGCTACCGGCTCATATTGAACAACGTCCTCTTCCCCGCCGCCGAGAAGAAGGAGAAGAAAACATAGTGTTTGTAGAGGGGGACATCGGCCGATACACTGCTCGGCCGATGATCACCATGGCAGACGCGATTCGGCCGTTGACCAAGGCGCCTTCCCGCGCGCGCGGTCTCTTCCACGAGCTCCTGCTCGTTCTCGCGGGCAGCGCCTTGATCGCGGTCTCGGCGTGGATCGCGATTCCGCTCCCGTTCTCGCCGGTGCCCGTGACCGCCCAGACCTTCGCCGTCCTCCTCGTGGGGTCGGCGTTCGGGGCGCGGCGCGGCGCCGCCTCCGCGCTGGCGTATCTCGCCGAAGGGTGCTGGGGGTTGCCGGTCTTCGCGGGCGGAGCGGCGGGCCTCCATGTCCTGGCCGGTCCCACGGGAGGCTATCTCGCGGGATTCGTGCTGGGCGCTTACCTCTGCGGCGCGCTCGCGGAGCGGGGCTTCGACCGCAATCCCATGACCACGGTGACGTCGATGGCGCTCGGCAACATCGGCATTCTTCTCCCGGGCCTCCTCTGGCTGTCGCGGTTCGTCGGTCCCGACCACGTGCTTCGGCTCGGGCTCTTCCCCTTCATCCCCGGCGACCTGGTCAAGATCGCTCTCGCGGCGGCGCTTCTCCCGCTCGGCTGGAAGCTTCTCGCCGGCGGCCGGAGCCGCTGACCCATGGCCGTCCTCAACAAGTTCGCGAAACCCACCGTGCTCGTCACGGGCGCCACGGGCGCCATCGGGCGGGCCGTCTGCCGCGATCTCGTCGTGAACGGCTATCTGGTTCTCGGCCTGATCCGAACTCTCGAGGCCAAGGAGCGGCTCCCCTACGCCGTCATTCCCGTGCTCGGCGACGTCCGCAATCCCGCATCCTGGGAGCACGATGTCCAGCAGGCCGACATCCTGATCCATCTGGCGCTGCATGGCCTCCCGTCGTCCGGACCGAAGGAGCGCGACCACGCCGAGCGGGAAGCGCATCAGATCGCCGGGGTCCTGGACGGCGTGGCCACGCTCTGCCGGCGGCACAAGAAGATCATGATCCACACCTTCGGCGCGCTTCTCTACGACCCCGATCCCGACGGATGGGTGCGCGAGACGTCGGAGGTGAGCAGCGGGCGAGGGTTCGGCATCCGCCACAAGATCGGGTACCCCGTCCTCCAGAAGCATCGGAAGCGCGGCCTCAAAGCGATGAGCGTGAATCCCGCGTTCGTGTACGGCCCCGGTGGATGGTTCGAGAACGGTGTGCTCCGCCCCATGAGCCAAGGCCGTTCCACGATGATCGGCGACGGATCGCAGACCATGCACTACATCGAGGCCTCGGACGCCGCTTCGGGATATCGCCTCGCGATCGAGAAGGGGATCCCGGGTGAGGATTACCTCCTCGCCGACGATGTCCCCTCGACCATCGGGGAGTTCACCACGCTGGTGGCGCGCGAAATGGGCGCGCCCGCTCCGACTTCGATCCCCGAAGAAGAGCTGATCCCCGTGCTCGGAGCGTGGAGCGTCGAGGCGTACACCACCTGCCCCAAGGTGGACAGCACCAAGGCGCGCCGGGACCTGGGCTGGGCGCCTCGCTACCGCACGATCCAGGAGGGCGTCCCGCCCGTCGTGCGGGCGTTCCGTCGCACCCTGGAGGCCGTTCCCGCCTGATCCGCCGCTGGCTCCTTCGAGCCGCGGCGCGTCGTCAAATTCCCCAACGCCGAAGCCGCGCGCGCTTTACCGCCGCCCCTAACTCCTTACGGCCCCCTCCAACCCCCTGATTCCACACCATCATCGCGGAACCGCCGCATCGGCACGGTCGATGCGCTGAAGGATGGCGAGGTCATCCCGCCAAAGCGGGGTGTGGTGTCACATGTCGGGAGGAAGAATGGACCATCGTTGGAAAGCATCCGGGCTCGCGGTTCTGGCGGGAATCGGTCTTCTGCTGAGCGGCTGCAGCACGTCGCCGCTCGCCCCAGGCGGTTCGTCCCAGACGGGCACGAGCGGAAGCCGTGGAGCGCCCCCGGTCGTCTCCTTCGCGCCCGACGGCTCGGCGGATTATGTGGATGCTCCGTGCGACAGCACCGGCAGCGCGCCCGCGGACAGCACGCCCGGGGTTCTCGACCTTCTGCATCCGAATCGGGTGAGTGCCTCCGCCAGGATCGACGGCGGCGTGGGCGGGTTCCTCCACGCGGGGCGGTTCTTGGTAAGGGTCCCGCCAGGCGCCTTCACCGGCGCAGCCACGGTGACGGTCACGATGCCCGACTCCGCGCTGATGCTCTGCGATCTCTCGATCTCGCCTCTCTCGGCGAATCATTTCAAGGTATCGGTCGAGCTCGTGGCCGACCTCTCGGCGACGAACCTGGCCGACGCCTCGACGTGCACGATGTATTGGTACGACCCGACGCGCTTCGTCTGGATGAACCTCGTCGGGAAGACCCGGACGTCCGGCTCTCTGGTTCTGACCAATCTCGATCACTTTTCGAAGTACGCCTCGGGAAAGGCTGGCTGGTAGGTCTATGGCCCTGATCGAATATGTCGCACTCGTGATCCTCGGCGCGCTCGTGCTCGCCTGGGAGGCCTGGTCTCCGGGTCAGGCCGGTGCGGCGCCCATGACGCTCCTCTTCTGGGTCCTGGCCAACATGCTGGGAGAGCTCCTGTGGCTCCCCGCGCCCAGGCAGCGCGGCTATCTCAGCATGGCGACCGCGGCCAATTTCGCGACGCTTCTCGTCCTCCCGGTCTCGCTCGCGGTGACCGTGACGGTCCTGGCCGGCGCGATCGTGGATCTCGTGTTCCGGCACCGTCGCTGGTACCAGGTGCTCTTCAACGCCTCGGTCTGCTGCATCGCCGTGTTCTCGGCGTCGCGGGTCTTCACGTCGATCTGCCAGGGGCGGGACGGGCTGGAGAACCTGCTCTCGCCGCTGAACGCGGGAGCGTTGACGCTGGCGGCGGTGACGTACTTCCTGATCAACACGTGGCTGGTGACGGGAGTCGTGGCGCTGGATCAGAAGCTCAAGCCCTGCTACGTCTGGACGACGACGTTCGCCTCGCCGCAGGAAGTGCTGGGCTCCTTCGTCCTCTTCACGCTGGGGCTGCTCTTCGCGGCGCTCTTTCTCGCGTGGGGGTACATGAGCGCGTTCCTCGCGACGATCGCGACCTACTTCGTGCGCGGCGCGTACAACCGCTACGTCGAGGGGCGCCCGGCGCCTACTGCATCTCGACCAAGCGTTGTCTCAAATCCGAGCTGAGGGTTCCCTCGAAGACCTCTTCGACCGGGCCGGTCATGATGAGATCGAGATCGGGCCCGACCTCCACCTCCAGCTGACCTCCCTCCATCTCGACGGTGACCGCACCGTCCGTGAGCCCCCGGTCGAAGCATGCCGTGGCCACCGCGCAGGCGCTGGTTCCCGAGGCCAGGGTGTGCCCCGCGCCGCGCTCCCAGACGAGCGCCCGGGCGCGGTTGCGGGACTCCGCGACCGCGAGCTGGACGTTGATCCGGTCCGGAAAGCTCGGGTGGCGCTCCACGAGGGGCCCCAGGGTGAAAAGCCGCTCGCGGGTGAGCTCCTCGCCGAAGATGACGCAGTGCGGGTTTCCCACCGAGACCACCGTCACGTCCAGCCGCTTCCGCTCCACCTCGAGCGTTCGCTTGGAGCGGTCGATCTTGGCCCGCCCCATCTCCAGGCGCACGGCATGGACCCGGTCCCCACGCCGGTACACCTCGGTGGCCACGGGGCCCGCGGCGGTCTCGATCACGAACGTGCTCTCCGAGGTGTAGCCGTGCTCGCTCAGGAACTTCGCCGCGATCCGTAGTCCGTTTCCGCTCCGTTCCGCCTTGGAACCGTCCGGATTCCAGATCCGCACCGTGAAGCGATCGCCGCGCGTCCCGATCTCAAGCACGCCGTCCGAGCCCAAGCCCAGATTCCGATGGCAGAGGAGCCGCACGCGCTCCGGCGTGAGCGGGATTCCGAAGCGCGCGCCGTCCACCACGATGTAATCGTTCCCCAGGCCGTGCCCTTTGACGAAGTCACCCGCGAGCATCGGACGCCTCCCCTCCGGTGACACGGAGCGCTTCCCGTACGGTTTCCTCTCCGGCGACAGGCCCGCACAGCTCGATCGACCGCCGGACTCCCGCGCGTGTGCCCCCCACATTGACCGCGCCGATCGCGTGGGAGCGAAGCTGGCGCCACATGCGGGTCGTGGTCAGGATCGCCACCACGCAGTACTCGCGCGTCGTGGCGCTCAGGCCGGGCCGGGACAGAGTCTTCCCGTAGCCCTCGAGGATCATCCAGGAAGCGAGGTCGGGCGAGAGCCCGCGCATCGTCTCCACGAGCTTCTCGTAGTTCCTGCCGTAGACTCTCTTGCACAAAGCCTCGCCCGCGTGAATCCAACCCTCGGGATCGAAGCGGCCTGCTGCCGGAGGGGCGGCCCCGTGGCGCTTCAGCACCGGGCCGGCCGCGAAGAGCGCCTCGATGGCGCGCGGAAAGCCCAGGAAGAGATAGGACTGGAGCAGAGTCTCGTAGAGCGCGCCCGGAGCGGCGCCTTCGCGGAGGGCCTCCTCCGCGCCCGCGGTCACGGACCCGGCGTCTCCGCCCGCGATCGCCGCCGAGAGCGCGACCAGTCCCGCATCCGCCCGCGAGAGCGCCGGACCGTCAGCGGGCAAGGGCGTGCGAGAGCTTGGGCAGAGACACGTCCATCCGGTAGGGGATATTCATGTGGCCGTCGTCGAATTCCTCGTACTCGTGAGGGATGCCGAGCTCGCGAAGGCGTTTCACGAAACAGCGCGCCCCCAGCTCGAGGTAGAACTCGTCTTCCCGGCCGCAATCCAGAAAGAGGAGCCGGAGCTTCTTCATGCTGCCGGCGTATCGGTCGACCAGGTAGAGCGGGTCCCACTGGAGCCAGCGCTTCCAGACGTTCTCGTCGATCGCTCCCGTCGTAAGATCGAACGGCAGATCGCAGAAGGCGGGTGGCGCGCCGACGTTCGGCGAGTAGGCGGCCGCCATCGCGATGATATTGAGGGCCGCGATGTCGGCGTGCCGCTTCTGGGGCGAGGCGCGAAACTTCGCGAGCCAGGACGCCAAACCTCCGCCCGTTTGGATCGCGCGCAGCGCGGGCCCGAAATCGCGCTTGTAGCAATATTCGAAGAGGAGGTCGCCGCTGTGGCAGACGAGGGCGCCGAAGACTTCGGGATGGCGCATCCCCTGCATCAAAGCACCGTATCCCCCGCTCGATTTCCCGATCACGCCGCGGTGCTCCGGGGCGGCGAGCGTCCGGAAGCGCGAATCCACGAGGGGCACCAGCTCTTCGATCAGGTGATCTTCGTAGCGGCCCACGGCGGGCGAGTTGACGTACTGGCTCCCGCCCAGGTGCGTGAAGCAGTCCGGCAATGCGAGGATCATGGGCTTGGCGCGGCCGGCCGCGAGGAGCGCGTCCATGCGGTCGGCGATGCCGGGGCTCCAGGGGTTGTCGTTCAGGAGCATCCGCCCCCTTCCCGTGAACCCGCTCAGGCACCAGGCCACCGGGTAGCGCTCGCTTCCCTTCTCGTAGCCTGGAGGCAGGTAGACGTGGAGGTCGCGGACGTGGGGATCGCCGGGGAGATTCCCCTCCAGGGCGCGGCTTACGACCCGCTCGCACACGACCGTGCCCTTCGGGATTTCCATGCCCGGGAGCCTAGGTGGGCAAAGCGGCTGTGTCAATTCGGGCGCTTGACACTCCCCCGGCCTACTCTATATTTCGGTACTTGGCGAATTACCGAACGAGGGACGCTGTGGCGATCGACGAGACATTCCGCGCGCTGAACGACCCGACCCGCCGGGAAATCCTGCGCCTGCTCCGGCAGCGCGACATGACCGCCGGCGAGATCGCGGAGCGTTTCCCGCTCGCCAAGTCCACGCTCTCCGGCCACTTCAGCGTGCTGAAGCACGCCGGCCTGGTGGTCACGGAGCGGCAAGGCACGTCCATCGTGTACAGTTTGAATATCTCGGCGCTCGAAGAGATGGTGGCGGCCGTCTTGGCGCTCCAGAGCGGGAGATCCAGGAGAAAGGAAGAGCGGCGATGAAATTCTCGTGGCGGACGGAATGGCCCCTATGGGCGCTGCTTCTGGCCATGTTCGCGTTCGCCGCGATCACCTGGCCGCACGCGCCCGACCGGATCCCGGTTCACTGGGGGCTGAACGGCGAGGTGAACGGGTACGGCGGGAAGTTCGAGGGGCTCCTCCTGATCCCGCTCATCGCGGCCGCGTTGTACCTGACCTTCCTCGTGGTGCCGCGACTCGACCCCGGCCGCGCCAATTACCCTCATTTCGCCGGGGTCTACACCCTGTTCCGGTTCGGGATTCTCACGTTCCTGGCGGTGGGTTACGGCATCATCCACCTCTGGATCCGCGGCTACCGTCCTCCGGTGAGCCTTCTCGTCCCCGCCTTGACGGGCGGGCTATTCCTATTGATCGGGAGCATCATGGGAAAGATCAGGCCCAACTGGTTCGTGGGCATCCGCACCCCGTGGACACTTTCGAGCAAGCTCTCGTGGACCAAGACCCACCGCGTGGCGGGCTGGGTGTTCATGCTGGAGGGCGCCTGCCTCATCCTGACCGGCGTGCTCCGCTCCATCCCGGCGCTCATCGCGACGCTCGTGATCGGAGGCGTGGGCATGCTGGGCACGATCGTCTACTCCTACATTGTCTGGCACGGCGATCCGGATCGCGTTCCGCCCGCGGGAACCCTTCCCGCTGACTAGCGTGCGTCAGGCGTGAGGGCGCTCGACCTCGCGACCGCGGGGGTGGCGGTGGCGGCCCTCCACTGGCTCGAGGCGGGGATCAGCGCGAGGCTGGGACATCGCCGCCTCCCCGGTCTCAAGACGCTCGAGCCTCTCCGCGACGAGGCCCTCCCCACGCTGACCGTCCTCGCGACCGCCAAGGACGAGGCTCCCGGAGTGGAGCAGGCGGCACGCTCGCTCCTCGCGCAGGACTACCCGAAGATGACGGTGCTCCTGGTGGACGACCGCTCCGCCGATGGGACCGGTGAGATCCTGGACCGCCTCGCGCGGGAGGATCCTCGGCTCCGCGTGGCGCACGTGAGCGCCCTCCCCGAGGGTTGGATCGGGAAATGCCATGCACTGGCGCAGGGAGCCGAGGCGACCGATTCGGAATGGATTCTCTTCGTCGACGCCGACGTCACGCTCGCTCCGGATGCCGCGCGCCGCGCCGTGTCTCTCGCGGTCCGCCAAGGATGGGACCACATCGCGGTGGGACCCGACATGCAGCTTAAGAGCCTGGGCGAGGCGGTCTTCGTCGCCGCGTTCATGGTCGTGTTCAACGCGAGCCAGCGGCCGTGGCTCGCCTCCGACCCCCGGCGGAGAAACGCGATCGGAATCGGGGCCTTCAATCTGGTCCGGCGCGAGGCGTACCGCCGCGCGGGCGGGCACGGCGCGATCCGCTACGAGCTCCTGGACGACATGGCCCTGGGGAAGATTCTCAAAGAGAGCGGGGCGCGTCAGACGTTCGCGAGACACGACGGGCTGGCCGCCGTGCGATGGCACCCGGGGGTGCGCGGGTTGGTCCGGGGCGTGGAGAAGAACGCCTTTCCGGCGGCGCGGTACAACATCCTCCTCAGCGCAACGGCGCCCTGGCTCATGCTCTGGATCGCGTGGGCGCCGGCGATCGGCCTGATCCTGCCGGGTCTCTTGCCCAAGCTTCTCGCGCTCGCGGCCTGGGGCGGCGTTCTCCTCGGCTACCGGGAAGTGGAGCGGAGCGTGCGCATCCGCCTCTGGCAGGCCGTCCTCATGCCCGTGGGGATTACCCTCTTCGTCTACGCGTTCTTTCGCTCGATGGTGATCACGCTGAGGCAGGGAGGAGTGCGGTGGCGGGGGACCTTCTACCCGCTGGCGGAACTACGGAAGGGGCGGGTCTGGTAGCGAAAAAAAGAAGCCCCTGAAGCTGGGCTTCAGGGGCTCTCGCCGCGCACCATGGGGGGTCAGGGCTGAAACGATGCGCGGTGTCGGTCCTATTCCTCTGCACTCGACATGCCAAAAGTCCCTGCGGACGCCCTAGAAAATCTCAGCCCTTCGGAGAGCGCAACATAGGCGCTCAAGACGCGCGCACGGGGCATGATTCCGCCACCCGATGAGCTTCAAAAGGTACAAAGCTCGTACCCGGCGGTACGTGGAGAGCCCTGGGAAACGCGTGAGATAGAGGCTCTACTCGGCCACGCCCGCCGTCTCGGCGAGCGCGCCTCGAACCAGCCCCTCCACCTCCGCGGCCAGAGTCTCGAAGTCCTCCGGCTTGGGAAAGCGCACGGCCACGCCGGGGTGGATGGGGACTCCCCATTCGGCCAGAGGTACCCCGAGGGTCCGGGTGAACACACCGCTCGGCGTCATCCACGGCGCCGCGGGCCAGATCTCGGGCCCCTCCGACACGCCCTTGGTGAGCTTGATCTCGGCCTGGATGGACGGGTGGTGGATGCTGATGCGATCCCACGGGAAGCCCTCGGCCATCTCGATCCGGGACCCCTCCGCAAGCCGTCGTGCGCGCTCCAGGAGCTCATCCGGATCGGCGTTCTCCGTCACATCCAGAATCAGCCACGCCTGGGGCCGGTCCGGGTGGCTGACCTGGGGTTTCACCACCTGGCCGCGGGGCTCGAAGAGGGCCCGCGTGAGACGGGCCTCCCCCTCGCCGGACACAGCACCCGGATCCTCGAGCGTCTCCTCGAGAAAATCGAGGGCGTCCCGGCTCTGCCCCAGCTTGTGCAGCAGCTCGAAATCGAGCGGGCGCGGTCCGTAGGCCTCGCCCTTCAGCTCTTCCACGATCCGGTCCCGGATCCGGTACGGATTCGAGCCCGCGTCCCACATGCCCAGCACCACTCTCCCGCGCGAACCGAGGAAGACGCGCCTCCGGCGCGTGGCCCGGGGCGCGATACGCGGCCAGAAGGCGACGGGTGCCCGAAGCCTGGTCCTGTGCTCCCGGAGCGTCTGGGCGAGCATGAGCGAGCCTTGGGTGGCGCCTGGGGCCACGACGACCGCCGCGCTCGCTTCGGGGACCCTCCCCAGGCCCGCCAGGGCCGCGGACAGGGCGAGCCGTTCTCCTCCTTCCACGGCCGCGGGGTCGACCGGCAGGACCTCAGCATGCCAGGTCACGAAGAGGAGGAGGTCGGGGTCACGCCCCGTCGGAGGCAGGAGCAGAAATGTGGGCGCAACGCCCTTTATTTCAATAACTTCCAACCCAAGCGACTCGGCTGCCCAGTGGAGAGAGCTTCGCGTTTCGGCTACCGTGAGCTGGGGCACCGTCTCGCGGGGCATGGACATAAGTTGTTGCAAGTTTAGGAGATAACTCGACGTATCGGGGCTCATCCAGGCGCCTCGAACTGGAATTTGGAGGAATTGGGCCTTCTTTCTGCGAGATCCGGGGCATCATAACGCACCCAGTCCCTTGATAAATCGTAATTTGACTTGACACCCGATTTCACGGAGTCGGACTATCGGGAGGACGGACGCTTGGGGCCCCACGATCTCCCAGGCG
>JBGPMB010000063.1:0-14472 GCA_041486775.1 Candidatus Eiseniibacteriota bacterium
CCTGCTCCGCTCCCGAGCGCACGTTCTCCACGTACCGCAAGAAGGAGAACTGCGGCTTCCCGCTCGCGTCCAGAGCCAGGTGCGGCTTGTCGTTCACGTAGTAGTACGAATTCGCGTCGTTCAGGTCCGGGAACACCGTCAGCTCCCCGGCTCGCACCGGCTTGTCGATCAGGATCTGCTGCGCGACCGCCGGCGACACCCACAGAACGACCGCCAACGCCGCCACCCACCAGGCATTTCTCGAAGACACGTTCCTCATGGCTTGGCCAACCCTCCTCATTACTTATTCCCTCCGAGGAGCTCCGCGAACTTGTCGAGCACCTTCTCCTTGGCGCTGGTCGCGGCGTCGAGAGCCGCGGTCTTGGCTTCCGCCTTGAGCGCGGGCGTCGTGAGCACGTCCTTGGGGATCGCCGCATAGATGTAGTCGTCGCCGACCTTGGGGCTCCACGCCGTCGCCATCTTCCCATCGGTCTTGTGGTCGACGATCAGGCGGTAGGCGTATCCCTTGGCGTCGCGATCCATGAAGATCTTCTTCGAGATCAGAGGCTCGTTCCTGGCGGGGGAGATGGCGAAATTCTCCTCCATTTCCTGGCCGAACTTCGGATAGTGGATCTGAACCGTGATCCGCGTGATGTCGCTCGCCTTCATCGCGTCCAGATCGCCCTCGACTTCGATGGTGCGCGGCGCGATCGGTGCGGCCAGCGTCACGCCCTCCCAGCTTCCTTTCTCCCAGGCGGGATTCGGCGGCCAGACGCGCCCGCCTCGGAAGCTCCACTGGGCCTGGTACTCGTAGACCTCGGAATTCTTGTCGTCTCCGCGCGCGTACGTGACGGAGGCGCTGATTCCTTTCTCCTTCACGTACTTCGAATCGATGGTGATGTGGTCCTGGAACGGGTTCCCGCTGTCACGCAGCTTCCGGACGTTCAGGGTGACGTAGTTGCACTCCTGCTCGAACATGTCCTTGGCGTCGAGGTCCATGATGAAATTGATGTCGCGGTGCTGGAAGAACGGGTCGTTCAGGTTGACGGCCGCGATGCACTGAGGATTGTCCCGGACGCCGTTGTACCAGTCCGCCATGTTGCCCACGAGCGGAAGGTCGTGCTTGATGGCAATCCGGTAGTTCAAGCTGATGATCTTCGTCTTTTGCTGGAACGCACTTTGCATGGACACTTTCTTGTACACGTAACGACTCCCCTGCTTGATATCGGGCGTCTGCTGTTTCTCGTCATCCGACGGCGCCTGGGCGGACTGCTGAGGCGCCGGCTCGGTCATGGAGTTCAGGAAGTACTGGAAGAACGCTTCCCGAATCTTGGCGACCCGCTCGTCGGCCACGGTCTCGTCGAACTTGATGTCCACGATCTGCTTCTCCACGAGAAACTGGTACTGCTTGTGCACCTCGTCGTAGGAATTGGAGTACTCGGGGTTGTAGGAGCTCCAGTCGAAGACGAAGAAAGACCCACCCGATCGGGTGGTGCCCGACTGCTTATGCGTGTACTCGGCCTTCAAGGAGTCGTAGGCGGTCTGGAGGCGTGACCAATTGAAGGTGATGGTCCCTTTCGCCGCGGGCGTCAGGGTCTGGTACTGGTAGTTGCACTGGACCGAGAGGTCCGTGATGGACCTCGACTTCTCGAACGTCGCCGCCAGGAGCTGCGCCCCCTCGGGGCTCAGCCGCGTGGCCGCGGCCGCCTTGCCGCCCTCCACCAGGGGCGCCTTGCCCGAGGTGATGAGCTTTCCGGCCATTTTCTCGTCCGAGAGTGTTCCGGAGATGATCTGGAACGAGCCTCCATCGGCGGGGACGTCGACCGGCGCCGCGCCGAGGAGAACCCCCTTCGGGTCCTTCTCCTTCAACAGTTTTTGCGCCTCCGCGTCCTGTTCCGGCGAGAGGCCCCATTGCATGAGGAAGTGGAGGAGCCCTCCGCTGATGCCGCCCTGATCCGTGCGGGCCTCGGTCGTGAACTTGAGAAAGAGGAACTCGGGGACACCGTCCGCGCGCTTCGAGAGGTGGAGATTCGTGGGGAGGTAATAGTAATCGTGGCTCTTCTCCCCCTGGGTCGCCGTGGCCTGCCCGTAGCACTGGAGGTACGTCCCGTCCTTGAGCGTGATCTTGATGACGTTGTCGTCGTCGAGAACGACCGCCGAAGCGGGACGCGCGACGAGCGTGCCCGCCAGAAGAAGCGCCGCCGCGGCTCCCAGGACCGCCGTGTGACGGAGCGCTCCGGCTCGCGCGCTCCACCGGACCTTCTTCTCGAGTGTCCTCATCATCCAGTTCCTCCCTCGTGAGTTTTGGATCATGGAAGCTCATCCACGAATATGAGACCGCTCGCGTCGTGGCGCCGGTCGGTCAGGCGCTTGTTTCCCCCCATCTGCCACGTGACCATGTAGTCGTACTCGGGCTGCCCCAGCGGCAGCGTGATCTGGACCTGCTTCTCCTCGATGGCATCCTCGGGCCGCACGACCATCTGCGGCCGCCGGTGCTCGCCGAAGAACGGGTAATCCAGCTGCACGATGACCGCGCGCACGCCCTTCGCTTTGAGCGCCTGGGCGTCTCCCACCAGCTGCACCGTCCGGTGCTCGTACGGCGCGAAGAGATCGATCATCGGGGCGTTGGCCTTGACCCAATCGGTCTCGTAGCTGCCGCCTCCCTTGAAGCTCCAGCGCGTCCGATACGCGTAGTCGAGCCAGACGAGGCGGTCCTGGTCCCCGTTCCAGCCGTAGACCAATCTCAGGTTGTCGACCCCGTTCTTCACGGCGGCGCGGTCGAGGACCAGCTCTTGCAATGTTTGCTCGCCGTTCTGGTGGTCCTTGCGGAGGGTCACCGTGACCGTGTTCACGTACTGGTCGAAGTCCGGGATCAAGGCCGCGTCCACGCCGACGTGCACCTCACGCTGCTGGAACGTCGGGTCCCCGAGATTGACCGCGCGGAAGAAGCGTGGATCCTTGCCGTAGCGCTTGTAGAAGTCGCCCATATTGAAGGCCACGAAGCTGTGCCGCTGCACGTTCGAGCGATGGTTGAAGGAGAGATGGCTCGTTCCCTCGCTCTTCGTCTCCTTGAGCTGGAAGCCGACCGAGGCGCCGAAGCCGGTCGTCTTCCGGGAACCCATCGGTCCGTTCGGGTCCAGCGCCTTGCCGAGCGCGTCCATGAGATTTCCACTCGCCCCGGGAGGGACTTTCTCCGGCTCCACGGGGCGGAACATCAGCTCGAGGAGCTTGTTGTAGACCGTGCTCAGGAGCCCCTCCATCACGGCGTCGCTCCCGCTCGAGCGCATCTTGATCGCGTTGTTCCGGAACATCTCGTCGAAGGCGAGCTGCACGTCGGCGCCGATGAAGTAGACCGTTCCGCCCGCCGAAAACCCCTTCGATTTCTTCACCTCCGACCAGTCGATGGTGATGTCCGCGTCGTAGGCCTCCGAGAGCCCGTTGAACGTCATGTCGAACACGAGCGAGATGTCCGGCGTGTTCATCTGGAAGCTCTGCTGGAGGAGCGACGCGTGCTCGGGGTCGAGGTCGAAGGACAGAGCGAGCCGGTTCCCCTCGAGCACGGGGGCGCTGCCCGTCGCGATCACCTCGCGGTCGGGCGCCTTGTTGCCGCCGCGCAGGACCGAGGAGATGAGCGTATAGCGGCCGTCCGCGAACACGACGGGCCCGCGCAGCGTGATCTTGTCGTTCTTGAGGGTCTCCTGGATCGCCTTCTCGGCCTTCTTCACCATCGCGTCCGGTGTGTCCAGGAGCACGAGGAAATGAAGGATGCCGCCACCCTTGGCCTCGGTGATGGTGGCCGCGGTCGCGCTGTCTCCCGGGGCGTTGATGACGTAGCGCACGAACGAGAATTGCGGCAGCCCCTGGGCATCCTCGCCGAGCCGGGCCGACGCGGGGAGGTAGACGTACTGCGTGGAGTCGGTCGTGACGGGGAAGCACCAGAGGCCCGCGGCGTGCACCCCGCGGTCCATGAGGACCATCTGCGCTCCGGCCGGTCCGGCCGCGGAGAGCACGGCCGCGAGTGCCGCGGCCGCCGCGAGCAGGAGCCGACGCATCACTGGCCGGCCCCCGAGGTGCCCGCGGCCGATCCGCCCGGCGTCGGGGGAGCGAGGTAGATGTAGTCGTTGTCCAGCACCTCCAGCTTTCCCTCCTTGGCGCCGCTCTTCGAGTGCCAGGTCACGTGGTAGGCGATCTGGGTCCCTTTATCGTGGTAGAGGGAGACCTTGATCGTGGGCGTGGTGTCGGTCGCGCGGAGCGTCGTGCTCCTCATGACGCGCGGCTTTCCGGCCAGGATGGTCGCGAAATCGACGACCGCGGTGGCGATGCCCCGTTCCCCGAAGACCGAGCGGTCCGCGTCGATCTCGATGACCCGCTTCTCGAAGGGCGGCGTGAGCGAGATGGCGGCGTCGGAGCCCTTGATCCATTGATCGTCCTTGGTAGGCACCGAGAGGGTCGGACCGCCGCGCAGCGCCCAGCGGACCTGGTACTCGTAGGAGGTCCAATCCGGGTCGGTCATGCCCAGACGGGGGAACGCGACGTTCTGCGTCGTCTTTCCGCCCTCGACGTCGGCGCGGTTGAACGTCACCGCCTTCGTGAAGGCCGGTTTTCCCGCGTAGGGCTTCCGGAAGTTGACCGAGACGAAGTTGAGCTCGTCCGAGAAGGAATCTAGATAATCACCGTCCACCTGGAAGTAGACCGGACGGAACTCGAAGTCGGGATCGGCGAGGTTCACGACCCGGAAGTAGCGCGGGTCCTGTCCCATGGTGCGGTACAGGCCGCCCAGATTGCCGGCCGTGTCGAGCGGCACCTTGATCGACGAGCTCTTGCTGAGCGTGAGGGAAAACGTGTTCTGCCGGATGTCCTTCCGGTTCTTCAGCACGTACTGGTTGTCCGTGTAGTACGGCGTGTCCTGGTTGTCGCCGAAAACCTGCCAGAAGTAGCCGCGCTCCTGCCTTCCTTTGGCCTGGTTCGCTTCGACGGCCGTTTCGTGCTCGGGCTCCTTGGCCCAGCCGGCCTTGGTGTCGAACATCAGCTCCGTGAGCTTGTCGGTCACGAGCTGCAGCACGCCCGCCATGTCGTCGGCCTTGATCCCCAGGCCGGCGCTCCGGTCCAGCACCTCGATCTTGAGCGAGCCGTCGTGCTGCAGCTTGTCCACGATGTTCCGGACCTGATTCTTGGTGTAGCCCTTCTGGGTGTTCTGGAACTCGCTGAAGTGCTGGTACACGGTCGACATGTCCGCCTGGATCCGCGCGTTGTAGCCCTCGACCGCGGCTTCGTAATACGCGTGGATGGCCACCGAGACGTCGGACGTGGGACTGTTCATGGAGTTCCAGAGAAGCGTGGCCCCCTGTTGCCTCAAGATGGCCGCGACGACCGCCTTCGATCCGGGCATCAGCGGCGCTTTCCCCGAGGTGATCACCGAGCGCGTGAATCCGCCCTCGGCCTTGTCGGAGAGGATGGCCGAGACGACCTCGAAGGATCCCGTGCCCTCCTCGCCGTCCTTGGCGGTCTGCATGAGCGGGACCGGGCCCATGAGCTTGGCTCCGCCCACCTGTTTCTGGAGCTCCCGCTCCACGTCCGCGCGCATGTTCTCGGGGAGCGTGAACTCCACCAGGGCGTGGAAGAGGCCGCCGTTCGTCCCGCCGGCCTGATCCACGTACTTCATGCAGAGGAACTCGTAGGTCGAGTCCTTGTTCATCGAGAGGTGCGGGAATTGGGGCAGGTAGTAATAGGCGGTGGGGTCGTCGTGGTCTTGAAGAAGCTGGACGCCCTTCACGATCCGGGACCCTTTGTCGTAATTGACCAGCGCGCGCGCCGGGGCGGCGCCGAACGATAGACTGAGAATCGTGAGAGCGAGAATGGCTCGCTTCATGGTCACCTCGTGGCTAATGGCCAAGGATGGATCGGACGCCCACGCTGGGCGGGGGCGATGGGACGTCGACAGTCTTGTTCGATGTGACGTCGAGAATCTTGTTCCAGGACGAGACGTCCTGCCAACGACCGACGGAGCTGGTCCCGTCGAGCCTCGTCTCCGAGACCCGGTACCGGTACGGACGGTCCAGCCGCACCGCAACGGGGAAACGCATTCCGGCCGAATAGAGGTCGGGTTCGGAGCCGCGGAACATCGTGTCGAGCTTCACGCGCCGGCCCCCGATGGACTCGGCGTCGATCTCGACTCGTTTTTCCGCCAGGTCCGGACGCAAGCCGTTGTTGAAGTCGTAGCAATAGACGTCGAGCGCCGCGTAGCCGGGAGGCACGCGGTCGTTCAGGTCGACGCGGCGCAAGAGGTCCGGCCAGCGCTTCACGTCCAGCCCGATCTCGATCGCGCCCGAACCAATGACACGCAAGGGGCGCGAAACGTTGGCGGCGCTGTCGTGCGGCGCCCCCAGCGAGCCGAGCTGGCGCTCCAGCTCGGCCACGAGGGCGGGGGAGCCCGTGAGCTCGCCCGGACCGGCCGGGTCGCTCGATCCGTCCGCCAGGAAGACGTACCCCACGCTCAGGATGACCTGTTTCTGCTCGAGGGCTGTGCGGAAGACCTGCGCGGTCAGGGAATCCAGCCCGACGTTGCAGACCCGTTCCGTCCAGTAGCCCTCGCCGTCCGCTCCCGGGCTTTCCGGCGCCGTCTCGAAGCGGCCCCCGGGAAGCGCGACCGTGTCCGCGCTGGGCTCGCCCACGGTCGCGTAGACCAGGGCCGTCTTGAGCTCCCGGATCGGGAGCGGGCGGATCTCGGGGGTCCGCCCCGACGCGCCCAGGGTCTGGGCCGCGCGCGTGAGCTCCGCCGCCGGGACCCGGGGCAGCCGGACGCGGAAGGAGATGAGGCTCTTGTGCCGCTCGACGCCGCGGTCCGCCGAGGTGGCGGTGCCGGTGTAGCGCGTCATCAGAAAGTGGAAGTCGGGCTTTCCGTCGGAGTCCTTCACGAGCTCGATCTCGGGCGGCGCATAGTAGAAGAGCTGGGTGTTCGCGCTGTCCGCATAGATCGTGAGGGTGTAGACCTTGCGCCCCGTGCTCAGGTTCGGGGCCGCACCGAGGGGGACCGCAAGGACCGCCAACAAGAGGAGCGCGACGCAGCCGCACAGGGACGGCCGCCATCCATTCTGGAACCGCATCAATGGGATCCCGGCAAGGAGCCGAGGGCTTCCTCCAGCTGGTGTCGGCCGACGGTGAGCCTCAGATCGTCACACGCGATCCAGTGCGTCGCCTTGTAGGTGGTTCCGTCCTTCATCGTGAGCTCGAAGAAGTATTCGAAGAGCGGGCCCGAGCCTGCTCCCGCGTCGCGGTCGGCGGTATAGACCGGGCCGAGTGTGAAGTCATGCCCGTCGGAGTTCAGCACGACGGTGCGCACCTGGGGATCCCGGGACGACGGATCGAAGTACCGTGACCGGACCTGGGTCTGGATCTCGTAGGCTCCGGCGTCCGCGAGCGGGGTGATCGTATGGAACGTGATCTGGGAGGGCCCCACCGAGGAGACGCCTCCGGTGATCGATCGGATCACATCGTCGTCGCAGCTCGCGCAGCTCCCGTCCACCGCGTACTCGATCCACAGACGCTTGGCCTGCCCGTCGATCCATGCGGGAACGAGTGCGGCGTCCCACTGCACCTGGGCGCGCGGGGGAACCGACGTCCCCCCCAGGCTCCAGCTGTAGACGACCGGCCGCGACGAGGGATCGAGAACCAGGGCGTTCACGTACTTGAGCTTGATGGGGTAGGGTGTCGTGTTTCGCCAGTGGTCGGCGCGGCTCCAGCGGAACGGCCCGAACGTGCCGAAGTCGGCGAGCCGGATCTGGATGGGAACGTCGATGGGGCCGAGCGCGTGCCCGGCCGGGTAGAGCGTCACCCGGCCGCTGATGCCGATGTCCTCGACCAGCGCCTGCTGGAGGTTCTCCTTCGTGACCGGATCCGTGACCCACGAGACGTCGATCTGTCCGAGGAAATCCGAGATCCCGGTGACCGCGATCTTGTCCGCGGGGATGTTGTACCGGCGTAGATCGTCCGAGAAGGAGACGGAGATGCTGTCGATCGGCATCGCCCGCAGCTCGGTAAAGGTGAGGTGGTTCGCGCTGGCGTACGCCGACATGAGCTCCGAGGCGACCTGGCGCTCCTTGATTCCGATTCCCGCGTCGAGCCGCGCCGCCATGGCGACGTCACCGGTCCCGCCCGTCGTGCCCGTGGCCGAGTAGATCACCCGGAAGGCGTAGCCCTCATCGGGGTCCCAGCGCAGCGAGTAGGAGTATGGGAGGAAGTAGTAGACCCCGGATGAGGCGTTCTGGTCCGGGTAGAAGCTGGGGAAGACGCCGAGAATGTGGCTGGGCACGAGATCGATGTCCTCGGAACGGACCTGCCCCAGAGGCTCCAACGAGAGGGTTCCGGGGCCCTTCGGCGCGTTTGGGGCGGGATCGTTCGGGACTCCGAAACGGTAGCTACCCACGGCGGTCATGGCTCCGGACCTTGGAAGCTGGCTCACGGCGGGCGCGGCCCTGGCGATGATGATCGGGTTGGCGATCATCATCGGACGCGCGGCGATCACCGGGGTGCCGGAGGCGCCTCCCGCCGCGGGTTGAGGGGTACTACCCGAGATCGGCCGGATCATGATCCTCCGGGCCGGAGCGGGAGTTCCCGAGGGCGGAGCGCCACCGGGAGCGGCTCCCGCGACCCGCAAAGCCGGGGTCAGCGCGATGGAGCGCGTGATGCTGGGGTTGATGATCTTGGGCGGAAGCTGATAGGTCGGACTCGCTCCCAGAGTGGCGGTCGTTCCCACCGGCTTGGGCGACACGGTCAGCAGCATGGTTTCAGGGTTCTGCTCCACGTGCCACGTCTTCGGGAGCATGAATCCCTTCATGTAGCTCGCGGTGGCCCGGTCCGCGCGCGAGGCGCAGACGCGCAGATAGACCGTCTTGATCGTGGTGTTCTCGGGGGCGCTGGGGTCGAGGCTCAGGGTGAACTCGAGGTCTCCCGGCGGGGCAGTGCCCACCTGGGGATCGCCGCACTGGATCAACCGCTGGGTCTTCTTGTCCGATCCCGCGGCTTCCACCCAGATCTTCGCGCCCTCGAATCCGGTGTAATGAAGGGTGAGCGTCACCTTCAAGGCCTGGTCTTCGCTCACCTCGGCTCCGGTGATCTCGCCCTTCAGGCTTCCCGCGAGCAGGGTGCCGAGGGCGGTTTGCAGGCCGGTCTGGACGTTGCTGGCGGGTGTGAGGGTCTTCCCGGACAGCCCACCGGTGGCCCGTGCGGCTGTGGGGAAGCTCGAGGACAAGAGAAGAGCGGACAAAACGAAGAGAGCTTGTCGAAGTCGCCGGCGCATCGAGTCTACCCCCCCTTGAACCCTACCGCCTCGAGTCCCCGAGGCGGCCAACACAGCAGGCACAACTACGTAGACCGCAGCCTCGAGGCGGAACATGCGATTGACTCTCGGCCGGGGTCCCGACGTGCAACGAATCTCACTGCAGGATTACCGCGAAAACGCGGCATTATACGCAGACGCCCACCGGGCGGCATCCTCGCGCTTCGGGAATGGGAGGTCAAGTGATTCCATGGGGCGATCTTTCGCCTCATCCGGGCCTCCGGAGGGGCGTCTGGCCCCAAGAGCCCTGTGGCATTTCCCGGCCGGGAGGTCGACAATCCGGGGGTTCCCGGAGGCTGAAATGGACCGAGGTACCGGACACGCCGTCCTGCTGGTGGCGCTGCTCCTCGTGGCGCCGGTCCTCCCCCCACGCGCCGCGGCCATGCCCCCGGGTTACTTCGTGGATTCGACCCAGGTGGCTTCCGAGGAGCTGCCTCTGGATCGGGTGGAGGCGGACGGCGACTTCACTCTCTCCATCCACCGGAAGTACGACAGCCCGCTGGGCGAGCGTCTTCTCAACGTGGCGGAGGCGACCTACCCGCCCCGGGACCGCCTCGTCGGTCAGGCGATCGAGCGGGGAACCGAAGTCGGTTCCGACTCCGCGCGAACCTCGCTCTGGTGGATCGACGGGCTGGGCGTTTCGCGGGTCCCGTATGCCGTCACCGTGGGCGCCCTGCGGCACTACGCCGACCTCACGGACAAATTCCGGAGACACAACTTCTGGGGCGCGTGGGACCACAACCTCTTCTGGACCGAGCTTCGCTACGACGCCTCGATCGCGTTCCGCGAGACGTACTACGTGCAGGACAGCACCCTCACCAACGTCTACGTCGCGGAGATGAATCTCGCGTGGGCCTTCGATGACGGCACGTTTGCCCCGGTGTCCTTGGCGCATCGGGTCGTTGTGCTGTCGCCGGACGGAAGCGTGATCTCGGTCGAGGGGGACGGCGACACCAAGGAGCAGGTGTACTTCTCCTCGCACCGGGGAATCGGGCATGTCACGACCCTGGGGCGCTGAGATGGGCCGCCTCGCCTGCTGGAGCGCCATCCTTCTCCTCGCGTCGTCCGCATCCGCGAAGCATTCGGCCACGCTGCCTCCCGGGTACTACGTGGATCCGGCGCAGGTGTCCGAGGAGCGCCCCATCGACCGGGTCGAGCCGGATGGGGATTTCACGCTGTCCATTCACCGCAAGTACGACGACGCTGTGGGCGCGCGCCTTCTCAACATCGCCGAGTCGATCTACCCGCCGAGAGACCGCCTCATCAACCGCGCCATCGAGCGGGAGACCGAGATCGGATCGGACTCGACGCGCGCGCCGCTATGGTGGTGTGAGGGGGCGGGGGTCTCGCGTGTTCCCTATGCGGTAACGGCGGGGGCCCTGAGGCACTACACGGATCTCACGGATCGATTTCGCGCGCACAACTTCCGCGGAGCCTGGGATCACAATCTCTTCTGGACCGAGTTCCACTACGAAGCTTCGATCGTGCACCACGACCACTACTACATGGAGGACAGCACGGTCACGAACGTCTATGTGGCGGAGATGAGCCTCGCGTGGAGCTATGACGATGGCACGTTCGTTCCTGTCTCCCTGGCCCATCGGGTGGTCGTGCTCTCGCGGGACGGGGACGTCATTGCCGTCGAAGGGGATGGGTTCACCGACGAGCAGGTATACGTATCCTCCCACCGGGGGATCGGGAGGTCGGAGAGTCTGATGCGGTAAATTTCGCAGTGCCGGCGCGGAATTATCGGTTGACTTGCCCCGCCCGCAGGGGACACATTCGCTCTACGATCCATCCTGGGCTCCCATCGGACCGCGGCCGGGCACCGTTTCACCTCTCCCCACGCCCTCCGCGTTCCCAGCCCGGCTTCGTTCCACCCACGTCGCACAGGCTGGGGGGTCCCATGTTCTCCCGTTCTCTCGCCGCGCTCGCGCTCCTCCTATTCCTCGCCCTGCTCGCCGCACCCGTTGGGGCCGCCACCCGGTCTGCTCAGACCGCCCTGGACGTGCGGCTTGCGAGTTCGCCCGCCGAGCGGGCGTTGGCGGTGAGCGGCACGGCCCCCGTCCTGGACCAGCCCGCCCCGATGGCGCTCCTGGGCGGCACGACCGCGGATCAGGCGCTCCACGCCACCGATGCCGACGGGAACCCGATCACGTTCTCGAGGGGGTTCGGTCCCGCCTACATGACGGTTACCACGACCTCGCCCGGAGCGGGGTCGGCGACCGGCAACGTTCATCTCGCGCCGACGCCGGCGGATATCGGGACAACGACAGGCAGCATCGTGGCGAGCGACGGGGCTCTGCAAGATACGCGGACCCTCTTGATCCACGTCACGGGGGCGGATCAGCCTCCCGTTTTGACCCAGCCGAGCGGGATGAGCGTTCGAGCAGGGCGGACGGCGGATCAGCCCCTGGAGGCGACCGATCCGGATATGGAACCGCTGACGTTCACCAAGGTCGCGGGCCCCGCGTACATGAGTGTCCAGACGCTCGACTCCGGCATCGGGAGCGCGCAGGGGAACGTGAATCTCGCTCCGGGCGCGGGGATCGCCGACAGCACCTTCGGCACGGTCGGGGCGAGCGACGGGTTGTTGAGCGACCAGAAGAGCTTCTCGATCTCGGTGCACCCGGATGTCGCCCCGGCCCTGGACTTCATCCCGGACTTGTTCGTGGCGGCGGGATCCGTTCTGGACCACACGGTTTCCGCAAGTGATGTGGATGGCGACATGCTCACCTTCAAGCTGGATTCCGACACGTCCTTCGTGACCGTGACCACGGTGAGTCAATCGCCGGGATTCGCCCTCGGGAATATCCACGTCGCGCCGCCGCCGATGCTGCAGGGCACCTTCGGCGCCACGGTCTCGGTGAGCGATGGCGAGCTCGCCTCACGGCAATCGTTCCGGATCTTCGTTCAAGGGGCCGGCGGCGCGCCGGTCATGAGTCCCTTGCCGGACGTCACCATGACCGTGGGCGGTGTCGTCGATCAATTGGTCACCGCGGCGGACCCGGATGGGGGATTCGTGCAGATCTACCCATCGTTGGCGCCAAGCTACATGACGCTCATCAACAATTTCACGTTCCCGGCCTCCTCCACCATTCACCTGGCCCCAGGCGTCGGTGACGCGGGCACCGCGATGGCGTCGGTCTCCGCGACCGATTTCTCGCAGACGACCACCGAGTCGTTCACGATCACCGTGTTGAGCGGCAATTTCCCGCCGCTCTGCCCGGGAACTTCCTTCCCGGTCACGAGTCTCACCGCCGGCTTCACCCCTGCGGCCGTCACCGCGGTGGACTTGAACAGCGACGGCGACGTGGATTTGGTCGGGACCAATTACGACGGGAACAACGTCTCCGTCTACATGGGCACGGGAGGCGGGGCATTCGCGTCGCGAATCGACTACCCCACCGGGCCCGGTCCGATCGCGGTCGCGGCAGGCGATTTCAATGGAGACGGCCGGCCGGACCTCGCGGTGGCGTGCTCGGGCTCGACGGTGATCTCGGTTCTCCTGGGGAACGGGGATGGAACGCTCGGCCCCCGACGGGATTTCCCGGTCGGTTCCGAGCCCGAAGCGGTGGTCGCGGCGGACCTGACCGGAGACGGCCGCCTGGATCTCGCGGTAGCCAACTTCAATTCCGGTGACGTTTCGATTCTCAACGGGATCGGCGACGGCTCCTTCGGACCTCCGTTGAACTATTTCGTCGGCGGCGGGGCCTACGCGATTGCCGCAGGCGATTTCGATGCCAACGGACGGCCGGACCTCGCGGTCACGTCCCTGTATGACAGTAGGGTGCGTGTGTTCCTCAACAACGGGAGCGGAGGGTTCACGATATCGAGCGACATCGCGGCGATCTCACCCCTCGACGTGGTCGCGGCGGACTTCAACCAGGACGGCAAGCTCGATCTGGCCTGGGTGCGTCAGTCGAGCTCGATCGTCGTCGCCCTGGGGAATGGAAACGGCACGTTTCAGGGCCAAAAGCAGTTCGGCGCGGGGTCCTATCCGAATCGTCTCGCGGTTGCCGACCTGAACGGCGACGGCCTGCCCGACGTTGCCACGGCGAACAATGGGGGAAATTCGGTTTCGCTCCTGCTCGGAGACGGCCACGGTGCGCTGGCTCCTCGGACCGATGTCCCGGTGCCCCCCAGCCCGTACGGAATATCTTCGGGCGACGTGGATGGGGACCTCCGGGATGACCTTGTGGTCACGTCCCTCTCCACGAACACCCTGTCCCTTCTCCTGAACCGCGGTTGCGCGCCGGCGCGGAATCGGCCGCCCCGGGTCCACGCGGCGCCCCTCATCACCGTGGCGGAGAACGTGCCACTGAGCGTGACGGTCACCGCGTCCGACGCGGACGGGGAGGCGATCGCCTCGCTGGCGGCCGACCTCTCCGGGCTGCCCGTCGGGAACAACGCGGCCTTCGCCTCGAACCCGGGCCATACGGCCGGTACGCTCACCTGGACGCCCACGTTCAATGATGGGCGGACGCTCCCGTACGCCGTGACCTTCACCGCGGCCAACGCGCTCTCGGGATCCGCGACGACCCGGATCACGGTCGCGAACGTGAACCGCGCGCCGGTGGCCATGACGGGAGGGCCGTACACGGCGTTCGTGAATTCGCCGCTCACGTTCGACGGCGGCGGATCGAGCGATCCGGACGGGAACCCCCTCACGTACCTCTGGGTCTTCGGGGACGGCATGACGGGTGTCGGCGCAACGCCGGCGCACACGTATCACGCCACGGGGCTCTATGGCGTCGCGGTGACCGTGTCCGACGGCTCGCTGAGCACGATCGCCACGACCACCGCCACCGTCGTCGGGGTCTTCCAGGCTCGGGCGTTCACCCAGAGCGGGAACCGATCGATCAAGCTCACGTCGGGGAAGCCCGAGTGGTGCGCGCAGGTGGAGCCGATCGCCAAGGCTTACAGCAATGCCGCCGTGAACCTCGCGTCGATCGTCATGAAGTCGACGGGTACGGGATCGGTCTCCCAGATTCCGGCCATCTCGGGCAAGACGGTCGTGGGAGCCGACGGGGACGGCAACGGCGTGCAGGAGATCGCCGCGTGCTTCAGCAAGGCGAATCTGCGCCTTCTGTTCAGCGACATTCGCGGAACCCAGCCCGTCACGGTCACCATCGAGGGGACGCTCTTCACCGGCGGTC
>JBGPMB010000064.1:0-14445 GCA_041486775.1 Candidatus Eiseniibacteriota bacterium
GAGCGCTTCATTCGCGCGAAGGGTGTCACCACTGTTTCGTTCTCGGAAGCGGACGCCTGCGATCTTCCCTTCGAGGCAGGGGACTTCGACCTCGTCACCTGCCGCGTCGCGCCGCACCACTTCCCGGATTGCGGCAGATTCGTGCGCGAGATGGCGCGTGTGCTGAAGCCGGCCGGCACCGTCGCGATGGTCGACAACGTGGTCCCGGAGGACCCGGGCACCGGCGACTACATCAACGCGCTCGAGAAATTCCGGGACCCGAGCCACGTCCGCGCGCTCCCAGCGTCCGAATGGCTACGATGGTTCGCCGAGGCGGGGTTCGCGCTCCAGGCGACCGAGATCTTCCGCAAAGCGCGGGACTTCGAGGCGTGGGCGGGGCTCCAGACGGTGAGCGATTCCGTGAAGGCGGAGCTGCGGAGGAGACTGGTGGAAGCGCCGCGGGGTCCGGCCGAAGCGCTGGGGCCGGAGACGCGCGACGGAAAGCTCTACTTCTATCTTACCGAGATCATGATCGTGGGGCGACGGGTGGCGGGGTAAGGGATGGTGGAGCGCCGGACGCCTTCTTCACGTCCATGACCTCGATGATCTTCTGCCCCTTCCGCTCCATCGCGAAACCGCTCAGATCCACCGTTTCGGCGATCCAACCTCGGCACGTGGTGAAGGGATCGGGAATCGTCTTGAACGCGAGCGGGTCCATCGCGCGCAGGTGATTCACCGAGAGCATATAAAGCGCCCCATCCGTTGTGAGTATACCCATGCAGATGTCTCCGGCCACGCAGCGCAACCCACAGGCCTTGTGGAACTGCCCGGTATAACCCTTTTCGATGTAGCAGTAGTAATCGACGATCTCGCCGCGGACCATGACGTAATGGCGGTTCGAGGTCTCCGGCGCCGCAGCGGGCTGACCGCCTTTCGCCGGGGGTGCCGCGGGCTGACTGCTCTTCGCTGGAGGTGCCGCGGGCTGAGAGCTTTTCACTCGGGCTTGTGGCCCCGCCCCCAGCGCGATCGCGAGGAGAAGAAACGCCGCCAGGATTCGCCCCACCATCTTCCA
Source organism: Candidatus Eiseniibacteriota bacterium (assembly GCA_041486775.1). Lineage (GTDB taxonomy): Bacteria > Eisenbacteria > RBG-16-71-46 > SZUA-252 > SZUA-252 > WS-7. The sequence goes on from JBGPMB010000064.1 coordinate 1,052, forward strand.
TCCGAATCGGTTCATCGCTTGGCCGGGGCCGGACCTGGGGTGCCGGGGGGCTCCGCGGGAGCAGCGGGCTTGGCCGCGAGAACCTCGAGGTACTTCACACCCTTTCGCTCCCACAAGAATCCGGAAACCTCTACCTGGAAGGAGGCCCACGAGCGGCACTGTGCGTACGGATTGGGAGGGGGGAAATTCGAGGGAGCCATGGCGCGATCATGATTCTCGGTGAGCGTGTAAACAGTGCTGTCGGCCGTGATCAGGCCCATCGGTACCCCAACAGCCAGGCACTGGGTGGCGCAGGGCCGGTGGACCGTGCCCCGGAGCCCGTGTGACGTGAAGCACCCCATGTCCAGAATTTCGCCGGTAACCGTCACGTATTTTCTTTGCGCCGGTCCTCCGGCGCTCGCGCGCTGGGCCGCTGGGGATGGCGTCCCCTTTGTGGCGGCGGTCTGACCGTATAGAGATACGGGGACGAACAGCAGCAACGCGAGCGGGAGGGCCGTGATACCAGTGGACTTACGAGATGCAGCCATAGAATAAGGATACGCCGAAGACGCCGGATGCGCACGGTATCCGATGGTAGTACGGTGCGCGGGAGCGGACGGGAAAGGCGGGCTACTCGGTAGTGGCCGCCGAGGATTCCGCGGGCGCCGGGCTCGCAGCCGCCACGCGCGGGCCGCGAAGCCACTGCACGTACGCCCAGAGCGCGTCGAGATCGCCGGGCTTGAGGAAGCGCTTGTAGCCGGGCATGTGGAGCGAGGCGCCGCGAATGAAGTGCATCGCGACCGGGTTGGACTTGAAGCGCTTCGTGTTGCCGTTCTCCACCCACTCCTCGAACTCCGAGCGGTCCTTCACGAGGTCGGGGAAATCCGCGCCGTCCCACGGCGGGATGTAGCCCTTGAGCGAGTGGGGATTCGATCGCGCGAACCGGCCGCCGGCACCGTGGCATCCGGTGCACCCCAGCGCCGTGACGCGCTCGCGGCCCGCCAGCGCGAGGGAGTCCTCGGGTGCGTCGTCTCCTGAGACCGCCATCACGAACGCGACCAGATCGTCGATCTGGCGCGAGTTGAGCCGATCCCCGAAATCGGGCATGCGGAGCGCGCCGGCCTTGCGGTTCGCGCGCCAGGTCTCGCTCTTGGCGCGCGCGGCGGTCACGCCGTCGCGGATCCACTCGCGCACTTCCGTCTCGTTCTTGGCGTACATCATGAGCGTCCGGAAGGAGGGGACGTTGTTCTCCGAGCGTCCCGGGTTGGCGGTTCCCTGGATCCCCTCGGGACCGTGGCATCCGAAGCAGCCGGTTCTCTCAGCGATCCGTCGGCCGCGTTCCACAGCCGTCAGCTTCGGGCGGAGGGCCGCGTTCCAGAACACCAGCCCCCCCGCGGCGAGGAGGAGAAGAATGAAGAAGAGGCGTCTCATGAAGAAAAGGGCGCGTGGGAACGCTGGCCGCGCCCCACGCGCCGATTCGTGTTCATTCCAGACGTAGCTAGATCGCTTCGACCGCGTTCACTTCCAGAGCGCGCGTCGCGCTCTTCGTCCCCACCGATCCCGTCACCTTGGCCATGCCGCCCGCGAGCTTCTTGGCCGCGTTGTAGGCGTCGGGGTTCTCGTGGTTCATGGTGAGCACGTAGAGAACGCCCTTGTCGGTGAGAAGGCCCATCGGGCTTCCGTTCGCGGCGCACGTCGCGGCGCATTCCTTGTGGGCCGCGCCCTTGGCGCCGTGCCCTAAGTAGCAGCTCAGGTCGACAATCTCGCCGCTAACCGTCTTGGCGGCCGCGGCGGCCGCGGCGTGATGGGCCTTCGGCGTGGCGGCAAAGGCCAGAGCGCCGAACGTGAAGAGCGCCAGCGTGAGGATGAGACACGCTCCCAGAATTCGTTTCATGGTAGAGCTCCTTCCGTGATGGTGGTTGCTGCTCCTGTGCGAAAACGTTGCTCCACTACTATACACATTTCCGATACGGGCGGGTTCCCGTCCTGAGGCCGCGCGCCGGCTCAGGCGGGCGGAAAACCACTTACGGAAGGTACGTCCCGTGAAGCAGTCTGTGACTTCCCCAGGGAGAGGTTCAGCTCGTCGTCCGAGAGGACCTGCCGGCGATTCAGGATCTGCGAGAAGTCGTGCTCGAAGAAGAGGTGGGTGAGGTGGTCGATACCCACCTCGAGCTGCTTTCGGAATCCCACCATCTTGATGAGGTAGGCGGCGGCCCACAGGAGCCAGGCCAGCTTTCCCGAGAGCGGCACGCCGAACAATTCCAGCACCGAGCTGTGCTTTCCGAGCGAGATGATGTATCCGGTCTTGTGGAATCGGAACGGCCGCGGGGGCCGCCCCTCCGCCCGCTCCACGAGCAACCCTCCGAGATAGCTTCCCATGGCGATCGCGGTCTGCGCGAGAACAGGCTGGTACTTGCCGTCGGGGAGCGACGAAGCGGCGCAATCTCCCATGACGAAGACGTCCTCGATCGGCTTTCCCTCCGGATCGAGCGCGCGAAGGTATTCGTCCACCCGCACACGGCCGTCCTTGATGTGGGTCACCGGGAGCTGCCGCACGAGATCCGGGGGATGCACGCCCGCGGTCCAGATGGTGGTGAACGTCGCGACCGAGGTGCCGTCGGTGAGATGGATGCGCTTCGGCTCCACGCGGGCGGCGCCGTGCCCCAGCAGGAGCTTCACGCCGCGGCGCTCGAGGTACCGCCGGACGTAGGCCGAATGCTGGGGGAGTGCCGCGGGGATGATGCGGTCGCCCGCCTCGATGACGGTGACCGAGAAGTCCGATCGCGTGACCCTGGGGTACTTGGGGAGGAGCGTGTCCAGAGCCATGTCCGTCATCTCCGCCGCGACCTCGACTCCGGTGATGCCTCCGCCGACGATCACGAACGAGAGAAGCTCTTTCCTCTGCGCGGCCGTTTCCGCCTGTTCGGCCATCTCGAACAGCTCGACGATGCGCGCCCGCACGTACATCGCGTCCACAATGGTCTTGAAGGGCCTCGTGTTCTCTTCCGCTCCCGGAACCCCGTAGTAGTTGGTGACGCTCCCGACCGCGATCACCAGCGTGTCGTAGGGCACGACCAGATCGTTGTGGAGCCGAACTTCGCGCTGGGAGAAATCGATCCGGCACGCCTTGTTCTTGAAGAAGCGGATCTGGCGGTGGAGCGCCATGTCGCGGAGCGGGTAGACGATGTGGCGCGTCTCGACGGCGCCCACCGCGACGGCCGGGAGCAGCGGGTTGAACTGGAAGAAGTTTTCCTTGTCGATGAGGAGCGTGTCCCAATACGCGCGGGCCGCCTTCGATTTGCCCAGCGATCGGGCGACGTCGAGGCCGGCGAATCCTCCGCCCAGGATGATGAGACGCTTCTTCTGCATGATCCCAGAATATCACGGTGCCTTGCGGCGCGAACCCCGCGGGATTATCTTCGCCGCCATGGGGCTCCGGCCGCAAACGATGTTCACGATGTTGCTCCGCGCGGGCTGGGTGCTCGCGGCGGGCCTCCTCATCGTGTTGGGAGTTCTGCGCGCGAAGTCGGACACCATGAAGCGGGACCTCGCGCGCTCGAGCGAGCGTGTCGCCAGCCTCTCGCGCGATCTCGCGGCGGAGCGGCGGTGGTCCACAATTCTCTCTTCCACGGCCATGCGCACCGCGTCGTTCACGCCCACGCCCGATGCCGCCCCCGACCTTCGCGCGAGAGCGGTGATGGATCCGGGGACGCGCCGCGCGGTCCTGGTCTTCGATAACTTCAAGGCGCCGGATGGTCACGCCTACGAGGTCTGGGCGCTGCACGGGAGCACGCCGGTCGCTCTGGGACGGGTCCGGGCCGACGCGAGTGGGCGCGCGGTGATGCGTGTCGAGGACGTGGGGGACCCGAGCGATCTGACCGCGTTCGCCATCTCGCTCGAGGCGGAAGGTGGAGCGCCCGCGCCGAGCGAGCCGACAGGGCCGATCGTGATGATCGGCTCCCTCGGAGGATAGCCCACGGCACCCCTCACGGCCTTCGTTCGCGCCGTCCCGGATTTCCCTCAGCCCGGCGTCCTCTTCCGCGACCTGACCCCGCTCTGGGCCGACGGCCCGGCGTGGGCGCGCGCGCTGGAGGCGCTCGCGCGCCCCTTCGACGCGGCGCCGCCCCAAGCGGTGCTCGGGATCGAGGCGAGAGGATTCCTGGTGGCCGCGGGACTGGCGGCGCGGTGGCGCTCGGGGCTCCTGCTGGCGCGAAAGCCGGGAAAGCTCCCCGGCTCGGCGGCGCGGGAAGACTTCACGCTCGAATACGGGAAAGCCTCGATCGAGACGCACCGGGATCTCGTGAAACCCGGCACGCGGGTCCTGATCGCCGACGACGTGATCGCCACGGGGGGGACCGCTGTCGCGGCACTCGGGCTGCTCGAGACGCTTCGGCTGGACGCGGTCGGATTCGCTTTCGTGGTGGAGATCGCGTTTCTGGGCGGGAGGGCCAAGCTGGGCTCGACCCTCCCGATCCACGCGGTGCTGAGCTACGACGCGGCCGGACAGGCGATCGTCCGGGAGTAGCCTTAGGGCTTCGTGGCCCGGACCTGGACCGACGTGACCGGCTCGGTCCCGTAGCGCCCTTCGCGAACGACTTCGACTCCCTTGAATCCGGCCTCACGGATGAGCTGCAAGTATTCGCCTCGAAGAGACGCGCCTGCGATGCAACCCACGTACGCCTCGATGGAGTCGCGCGTTTCCGGGGGCAGAGGCCGCTCGAGCACGAGATCGCTCAGGAGCATCCGCCCGCCCGCCTTCAAGACGCGAAACGCCTCGCGGAAGACCTGCGCTTTCTCCGGCGAGAGATTGACGACGCAGTTCGACACGATGACGTCGACCGAGGCGTCGGGAAGGGGAAGGTGCTCGATCTCGCCGAGACGAAACTCGACGTTGGCGTAGCCTCCCTTGGCCGCGTTCGCCCGCGCGCGGTCGATCATCGCGGGGGTCATATCCACCCCGATGACGCGCCCCTCGGGTCCGACCTCTTTCGCGGCGAGGAAGACGTCCACGCCCGCGCCGGATCCCAGGTCGAGCACGGTCTCGCCGCGCTTCGGCTCCGCCAGTGCGACGGGCGCGCCGCACCCCAGGCCGAGGTTGGCCCCCTCGGGGATGGCGGCTACCTCGCCCTCGCTATAGCCCAGCTCGCTGGTGCAGCACGTCGTGCCGCCCCCGCACCCGCATCCTTTTCCCTCGGCGATCGCGCCGTAGCGATCGCGGACAGCCGTCCGGATATCGATCCCTTCTTCCATGACTCATCTCCTTTCGCCTGAATTCAGGCTTTGTAGGAACTGTTCGAAGCGGGCCATGGCCCCACGCGTGGGGCAGTAGCAGACGCGCGGCCCGTCGATCTCGCCTTCGATCCAACCTGTCTCCTTGAGCACCTTGAGGTGCTGGGAGACGGTTGCCTGCGCCAGCGGCATCGAATCCACGATCGCGCCGCAGACGCAGGTGCCGCGCTCGAGGAGGAGGCGGAGAATCGCGACCCGCGCCGGATGGGCGAGGCCCCATGCCAGGGACGCCAGCGCTTCCTCGTCTTTCCCCGGCGACCGCCGCGCCTTTGCCTTGGCGGGGCGTTTCATGATGCGGATGCGATCGGCCATCGAGCTCCTCCCCAAATCGTATATCGTCAATTTACGATAAAACTCGAGCCTTGTCACCAAGAATTTTCGGCCCGCCCCGCCCATCCCGGCGGTGCTATGGTCCGGGCATGACGCGTCCGACCACAGCTTCGGTCGAGCGGCTCGCGGAGGAATACCGCGCGCTGCGGGACGCCGCGGCGGTGGTGGACCTGTCCCGCTGGACGGTGCTGGAGATCACGGGCCCGGAGACGCGCGGATTCCTCCAGGGAACCGCCACGCAGGATTTCGAGACGGCACCCTCCTCGGGCGTCGCGGCGCGCACACTCTTCCTCACGGAGAAGGGCCGCCCGGTCTCGCACGCGTGGGTGACGTTCGGGCCGCGCGCGGACGGCGCCGACCCCTTGACCGCGTGGATTCTCGCGGACGAAGGCGTGTACCAGGTTCTGAAAACCCATCTCGAGCGTTTTCGCGTCATGGAAGATGTGGAGTTCCGCGGACCCGAGGGAATTCCACGGCTTCTCGGCGTCGCGGGGCCGGAGCGGGATCCGCTGGCGCAGGCGGTTGCCTCGAGGGTCCCGGGCACCACGGCGATCCACGCGGAGCCCCTCTCCTTCGTCCTGATCCCGAACGATGCCTCACCCTCCACGCTCCCTCCGGCTGTCGATCCCCGGGTCTTCGAGGCGTGGCGGATCGGCGCGGGCCTGCCGCTTCAGGGGATCGATTTCGACCAGGACCGGATCGCGACAGAGCTCTTGCTTCCCGAGGCGATCTCCATGACCAAGGGCTGCTACGTGGGCCAGGAAGTCGTGGCGAGAACGGCACATCGCGGCAAGTTGAGGCGTCAGCGCGTCGGCTTCCGCTTTGCCTGGGGCGGCGAGCCGATACCGAAAGGGACCGCGCTGCGCTCGGGAGGCCTCGAAGCCGGCCATGTCACCAGCACGGCGTGGGAACCGGGCACGAGCCAAGGGCTTGGCATGGGATATCTCACCCCGGACTCTCTGGCTATGAAGCTGGACGTGCTGGCCATCCAGGGTGAAAAAAGCACACTCTTGAGTCTTCATTCGTGGCCACTTTGACTGTCGAATCGGGACATTTTCGTCCGAAATGTCACAGTATTGACGAAAACCGAGTCGCGCGCCGTTGACATAACTCAAGTCGTTTGATATAATTCCGCCCACTTCGGGGGTAGACAGCGCGCGAGTATCCAAAGGCAGTTCCTGCCGATCCCGCCTCGCCTCCGCTTCGCTCCACACTCCAGTAGTGCTCGATACAGCCTGGGACATTTTGGTCCCGACAGGGAGGTGATAGTCGGAGAGAACCCCATTCCACGCTTCCGTGGTCACGCCTTCATCTCACGCATCGCGAATCACATCGACAGTCGATGCAGATCCTCACTCAGGAGAACAGGCGATGAATCGATTTAGACTTTTCCTCGTAGTCGCGATCGCGGCGCTGGCGCTCGTCGGCGCCCAGGCGGCCTTCGCCACAAGCGTCCAGAAATTCTCCCTCCAGGAACTCACCAAGAAATCGGACTCCATCGTGATGGCGCGCGTCGACGACGCGGTTTCCAGCTGGGATGCCGCCCACAAGGAGATCTACACCTTCTACACGTTGAGCGTGCTCCAGCCCGTGAAGGGCAACAGGGGCGGGACCACGGTCACGATTCGCCAGCTCGGCGGCACCGTGGACAACGTCATGTCCATCGTTCCCGGTATGCCGAGCTTCAAGAAGGGCGAGGAGGTCGTTGTTTTCCTCACCCAGAAGGACGCCGCGGGCTATCCGTGGGTGATGGGCCTCCAGCAGGGCAAGTACACGGTCTCCACCGGTAAGAACGGCGTGAAGATGGTCCGCAATGACCTCTCCGGCACCGAGCTGCTCACGAAGAGCGGCAAGCACGTCGATTCAACGACCGCGCCGGACATGCCGTTGAACGCCTTCATCGACGGGATCAAGACGACCTTGGATGTGGATGGAAAGATCAAGGTCGACCCCAACCCCCCAACCGAGTAGCGGAGGAGGAACGATCATGAAGTCGAATCGAAATCGTATCGCTCTGGCCGCGCTCGGCGCGTTCCTGTTCGCGCTCTCGCAGGTCAGTCCCGCGTCCGCGTTCATCCGGCTCGCACGCCAGGCGGTTCCCGGCGGCCCGGTGGTGCAGGCGCACTGGCTCGAATCATCGCTTCCCCTGCTCAGCGTCATCGATCCGACCAACGCCGACATCCCTTCGGCGACCGCGCTCGCGGTCGTGCAGGCTTCGGCGCAGGCCTGGCAGGACATCAATACCTCGTACTTCACCGTGAACCCCGTTCAGTACACGGGCGCTCCCGGTCAGCTCCAACCGGCCCTGAATTCCAGCGACGGCCAGAACAGCATGTTCTTCGACACGGCCGGCGTGAACTTCGCGGCCGGCAGCGGCGTCATCGCGTTCGTCCGTACCACGGTCGACGCGACCGACGGCCACACGCTCGACTCGGATCTCGTGTTCAACGACCATGAGTTCTTCGCCTCCACGTCATCTCCCGCGCTGACGCCGGCTCCGCCGGGCCAGTTCAGCGTGGATCTCCAGTCGGTCGTCACGCACGAGTACGGGCACTACTTCGGCCTGGATCACACCAGCATCGCCGACGCCACGATGATCCCGTTCATCATCGGCGACACGCGGCAGCGGACGCTGGAGCTGGACGACCGGGCCGGCAACTCGACGATCTACCCCGAATCCGCGGCTCGCGGCCTTTCTCCGGGCGCGGTGGATTTCGCGGCGACGTCGGGAACGGTCAGCGGCACCGTGGTGAGCGGGTTCGACGGCTCCGCGATCTTCGGCGCCCACGTCGAAGCGTTTCTCCTTTCCGACCCCAGTCCGGCGAACGAGATCAGCGCGATCTCCGGTGAGTTGACGCTGCGGAACGGGCAAGGGGACTACACGATTCACGGCCTTCCGCCGGGCGACTACGCGATCGCCATCATTCCGCTCGACGGCGTGCACACCATCGCCTCCGACGCGAACATCGGCGGCCCGTACAACGGGCTCGACATCGGTTTCGAGCCTGAATTCTGGAACGGCGCCAGCGAGGGCGGTAACGGATTCACGGATAACGCGAACGACTTCGCCCCCGTGACCGTGTCGGCCGGAGCGAATTCCGGCGGCGTGAATTTCATCACCAACACGTTCCCGGGCCAGGTCGAGATCGCGCAATTCGGCCAGTTCGAGAACACCGTGACCTTCCGGAACACGGGATTCCTGGCGCACCGGTTCGATCCGCCGTTCGCGCCTCCCTACACCATCACGAAGGTGACGTTCCCCTCGTTCACGTTCAACGCGCAGATCGGCCTGCCGCCGCTTCCGGCGACCTTCCCGAGCGTGCGGTTGTGTGAGTTGAACCCGGCCACCGGACTTCCGAACCTCGCGGCGCCTCTCTTCCAGATCGCGCCGTTTGTGGGCAGCCCGAACGGCAACAACGAGATCCCGGTCAACCTGACGATCACCGATCCGGACAAGGTGCTCTTCTGGGCGATCCAATTCCCGGTGGCGGGCCTCGCGGGCTTCCCGGCGAATTTCCCCTTCCTCCGCATGGACTTCTCGCAGTTGGAGCGGGGATTGTTCGCGAACGATTACAGCATCGCCCTCGCGGGAACCGGCGGCACGCTCATCGACCGGAACATCGCGGTCAGCATGACCTGCGTGCTTTCTTCCCCGGACCAGACCCCGATCGTCCCGATCGCGAATCTGGGCGCGAACCGGACATCGACGAAATTCGACTTCACGTTCTCCAACCCGCCGGACCAGAGGCTGGATGGGTTCGCGCTCCCTGCGAACTCACTCGACCACTCGAACCTGGTGCATCGGCTCCCGACGGGAGTGCTCGAGACGTTCGCGAGCGCCGGCGCGGGCTCCGGTAAGCTCTCGGTGAACACCGGTGCGGGGTTCCCCGCGGGCGGGCAGATTTGGTTCGCGCAAGCGGTGGACAGGGCCGGTCACAAGAGCCTGACGTCGAACACCACGCTGACCGGCTTCAACGAGGACGCGGACGAGCCGAACGGCAAGGCGAACGCCACCGAAGCGAAGACGCTTCCGCTTCCGGCGGTGAATCGTCCCGAGACCTATTCGCCCGCGGGCGATCAGGACAATTACCTGGTGAACGCAAGCCCTGGCGATGTCATCCAGGCGAGCGCCGTGGCGACCGGACAGGACGGCGCGAACAACATGGATCTCGTCATGTTCGTGCTGGATTCGAACGGCGACGTCCTCGCGTTCGACGACGATTCGAACGGCAACCTGAATCCCAAGCTTTCGTTCACGGTGCCGCCTCCGGGTGGAAACTCCCACAGCCCTGCGGCCCGGAAGTTCTTCATCCTCGTAACGGATTTCTCGGGATCGCTTGTCGCCCCCAATGGGGTGCCTCAGGTTCGGACGGCGCAAACCTACAACCTGAACGCCAAGATCCTTCCGGCGGCCGCGCTGGCCGGCCGGATGGGGACCATCGTGGGTGAAGACGGATTCGCGTTCCGGAACTCCGGCCCGAATCCGGCGAATCCGCAGGCCAAGCTCCTGTACGCGCTGCCGTCGAGCGGCGGGGCGAGCTACGGCGTGAAGCTCAGCATCTACGATGTGAACGGACGTCTCGTCCGGAAGCTCGTGGATGGGCAGCAGGCGTCGGGCCCGCACGTCACGGTGTGGAACGGCACGGATGACTCGGGACGCGGCGTTTCTTCGGGGCACTATTATGCCCGGATCGATGCCGGCAAGTTCTCCGAGAAGGTAGGCATCACGATTCTCAAGTAGTGACCCTAGGTTCGAATCAAGCGAAGTCGGGGGCCGGGGAAGAAGAACCGGCCCCCGCTTCGTTTCCTCCGAGGAACATGCGAGCACGACTTCGACATCATGCGCTGCCGCTCGCGCTGCTTCTTGCCGCCGGGGCCGGGGCGGCGCTTTGCGTTCCCGCCCGGGCGGCCACGGGATGGATTCCACCTCCCTCGGTGACCGCGCTCTTGCCCAGCGCCACGTTCGCTCCCGGATCGGCGCATTCCATCGAGCTCACCATCCGCGCGAACGGCGTTCCCGCGAGCTTGAACTGGGTGGCGTCCGCGGGAGGGGCCTTCACCCTCGGCGTCTCCCCGTCGAGCGGCTCGATCACGGTGCCGGCGGACAGCGTGCGGCGCGTGACCATCTCCGTCACGGTGCCGCCGGCCTCGGTCGGGGCCGCGTCCCTGTCGCTGGAGATCACGAACCAGATCGGCGGGGGACACGTCTTGAAATCCTCGGCCACGTTCTTCTCCGCGAGCGGCGGGAGGCCGGAGGTTTGGCCCAACCCCGCGACCTGGTCGGCTCCGGCGAACACCGTGGGAGTGGTCTCCTTCCAGGTCCACAGTCTCCTGGGGACCGCCGAGTCGCTCGTCGTGACGGACGGGCGTGTCAATCCCGATCCCAACAACGACGGCGCCCTCTTCCAGGGGAGCACCTTCCCGACCGACGTGAATCTGCCCGGGGGCGCCACGATCACACTCTCCGAGCCCACGACGATCGCGGGGAGTGCCTACGCGGGGAACACGAACTCGGTGCAATGCAGCATCACCAGCAATGAGGGGATATCCACCGCGGTGGGCTATGCGCTGGTCTCCGCCTCCCTTCCCGACTCGCTCCCGACCGCGCTCTATCCGGTGGGCTTGACACCCGCCGTAGAGCCCGCGGCAGGGCGCGACGGCCCGGTCGAGCTGGCCTCCCGCGGTCTCTGGCTCCTGCCCTCGGGGCTCGATGGCGTCCGGGTGCTGAGCGCGGGGTCGCAACTCGCCCGCTTCGGGCCCGTCGACACCGACGGCAATGGATCGGACGACCGGCTGGTGGGCCAGGTGAGGATTCCTTCCTTCGCGGCCTCCATCGCGGTCGTTCCGGGGTTCATCGGAAACTCCGGCGACACGCTCGACCTCGGGCTCCTGGCTGCGGGGCGCGGAGGGCTCATGCTTCTGGACCTGCGCAACATCCTGGATCCGCCCTTCGGCACGTGGTCCGATTTCTTCGATCAGGACATGAACGGGATCGACGATCGGATTCTGCGCACCATTCCCACGCCGGGATTCGCGACCGACGTGACCTGGTTCCGCGCGCCGACCGGCAGGATCGTCGCCCTGGTCGCGGACGCCGACACCGGATCCGTCCCGGTCGCGGTGGACTACAACCCTTCGCTCGTCTCGGCGGGCACCGGCGCCGGCGTCATCGCGATCGATGTGACCGCGGCCTTCGATTCCCTGGGTGGTGTGCCGTACACGGCGGGGACCCTTCCGACCTCGGGCAGCGCGCTCGACCTCGAGCTGCGCCGCGCGGGCGCGGGCGCTTCCGATCTCGCCATCGCCGACGGCGCGGCGGGGGTTTCGCTCTATCACCTGACGGCCGGAGGGGGCGCGCCCGCGACGGTCACATTCACGTCGCTGGGGCCGGTCGCGCTCTCATCCGCGTGGGGGACGCCCTACGCGCGCGACGCCTGCTGGATCTCGAACACGCGCGACAGCGTGTACCTCGCGGTCGCGGCGTCGGCGGGAGGCGTTCAGATCGTGCGGGCGCCGCTCGGTAGCGCGCCTTCGCTGATGCTCGCGCAACAGACCTCGGCACCCGCCATCGGGCTCGCGGGCGCCTGGACCGGAACGCTCGCGGCCGCTCTGGGGCCCGGCGGTGTGGCGCTGATGCGCTCGCCGAGTGGCTCCGAGCTGGACAAGATCGCGCCCGCCGCCGGGGCACCCTACACCGCGCCGATCACCCTCGCGCGCGGGCAGAACTGGACCGAGGGCCGTCCGCTCGAGGTGGCCTGGCAATGGACCCCGAGCGCGTCCTCGACGTCGATGCGGTTCCAGGCCACCGCGGGTCCGATACCGGACTTGCTGGTGTCGGACGGACCGCGGGCGCTCCTGCTCCGCCCGGGCCAGGCCACGATCGTCGCGGTGGGCGAGGATCGCACGCCTCCGCGCGCCCGGCCGCTGGTCGTCTCGGTCGCGCCGAATCCGCTCGGCGAGAAGGCGGCGATCGAAGTGTTCGATGCCTCCGCGCGGCAGGGGTTGGGCCTCGTGGAGGTGGACATCTTCGACGTGCAGGGAAGGGTGGTTCGGAGAATTCGCGCAGGCTTGGCCGCGGGCGCTCCCTCGAATCTGGCGCGCCTCAACTGGGACGGCCGCGACGACCGCGGCCGCCGTCTCGGCTCCGGCCGCTACTGGCTGCGCGTGCGCGCCGGCGCCCGCGAGGCGACGCGGGCAGTGCTGATCTTACGATAGGGTCCCACCAGGGCCGCGCAGGGCTAGAAAATGCCGATGGCGAAACCGGCGCTGAAGTTGACGTGGTCGGTCTTCCACTTCGCCGAGGTGATGGTACTTCCTATCGTGGTTTCAGCGGTGGGGCGATTGTAGATGTAGCTCACCCCGGCGTGGAGGCCCAGCCGGGAGCTCACGTCGTACCAGACGCTCGTCTCCGGACGCACGAATACCGAGTTCTTCACCTTGATCGGGTTCGTGCCGCTGTCCCGCGTGTAATGATTGAAGGAAGGGCCGGCCAGAATCCCCACGCCGACCTTTATCCTCCCGTGACGATACGAGGGTCCGGCCCCAACCTCGACAGGGATCGACTGGAGCTTTCCAATGTGGGTCTGGACGGCCCCGACATTCGTCCGCACGTCTGTCTTGAACCAGTCGAGATCGACCTTCGGCTCCAGGGTCCAACCCTGCTTCGATCCGGGGCTCGGGGAGAGGCGATAGAGCACGGAGATCCCTGGATTCTTCTGGTTGAAGTCATCTTTGACGTACTTGTGAAACCCAACGCCGACTCCGAGCGAGAGGTGCCGGCCCGTTTGGGCCTGTGC
>JBGPMB010000065.1:0-14133 GCA_041486775.1 Candidatus Eiseniibacteriota bacterium
AGTCTCGCCGCGCCAGCCATCCGCCGAAACATGGACGCCATGGTCGTGTCCTCCCTGGACAGGGGCATGGAGCGCGCCGCCTACGGGGGCACCATACCAAAGCCGCCCCGCGGCGGGGGAAGAACCGCGGGGCGGCGCGCTACCTTCCGTTCCGGGGTGTGCGACCCCCGGTTAGTTTCCTACGTTGAGCCCCACACCGGCGCTGCTCGCGGTTCCGGGGTGGCTCGATCCAGCCCGCGATCCGCTCTTCGCGGACGAGGCGACCTTCGCGTCACTGTGAATCATGGCGACCTTGCCGTCTGCCTTCGCCCGACCCAACGCGACGCTCTGCTCGCTGCTCATGGCCGCGGCCATCTCGCTGACCTTGAGATTCAGGCCGTGGGCGATCTGGCCCCAGCCCAGTCCTTCCTGATGGAGCTGAAAGAGCTGCTCCACCGTCACGGCGGTCTTCGAATTCGCCATCAGCGTGTGGGCGATCATGATCTCGCCCATCCCGGTGTTGAACTGGGCCTGCTCCGCCGTCATCGCCTCGGCCGTCATTCCGAATTCCGGAGCGATCCGGCCCGCGACCAGCACATCGCCCTTCTCGTTCGCTTCGGCGTCGATCTGACGGGAGATCTCCCCGAGCTGCTTCTGGACCGCGGCGCACGTCTTCATGGAAGCCTTCTTGGCCCGCTCGCGGATGGGATTCAGAGTGGCCTCGGCGTTCGCCCCGGCTTCGGCATTGTTCGCCGCCTGCATGTTCCCCTGCGCGTCCACCGGACCCTGGACATTGACCGTGCCGGCCGAGCCGGAACTCGAGGACGTGGTCCCCGAAACGTTCGGATCGGCCTGTTGGCCCAGCGCCGCCCCGACCGAAGCCAGGATCAGAGCACTGCCCAGGAAGACGCCCGGAAGTACCTTCATGTGCTGCCTCCTCTCATGCGCGCACGTCTTGCGTCGTGCACGCGGTTGGGACCCCCCGGATGGATGTTGCAGCTTGCTTGGTTATCCGCGTCTCTCGGCCCGGTGGAGCATTTCCGCCACCGTGCCCACCAGATCGCTCGAGTGGATGGGTTTCGTGAGATTGGCGTCGGCCCCGTGGCTGAAACCGAGCAACTGGTGCTTCGGCTCGTTTGCCGCGGTGAGCATCACGACCGGCAGAATCCACGGGCGATACAGGCGCCTTAGCTCCGCGCACACGTCACACCCGCTCATGTCCGGGAGTGCGATGTCCAGGACCACGAGATCCGTCCGGTGCTCCGCGGCGAACGCGAGGGCGCGCTTCCCCTCGGTCTCCACGTGAACGTCGTGCCCCGCCCGCTCGAGGTTGCCTTTGAGAACCCCGGCCAGACCTTGCTTTTCCTCGACCACCAGAATCCGCGCCCGCGACCCATCCGATGCGTATCCCTTGATGTCGGCCACGATAGGTACCTCCGAAGCTTGGGGCGACGTGGGGAACTGCGGGGAGGCCGTCGTCAATCGGCGTCCGTCAGCTTGATGCGCCTCTGAGTTATCGGAAGGTCCGCGATTTCAAGTAGGGGGAATCGGAAGGTCCGTGAAATTTTCTCGAGAACCGGGTGGTCGTCGTCGGCCAATCCTTGGATCGCTCGCCTCGGGGCATCTGATATGTTCCTGGCCTCATGTCCCACGCGATGCGGCTGCCCTGCGACGAAGCTGCGATTCGCACGGGGCCCGTGGCCGAGGGCGCCGCGGCGCCGGCGAGCGGACGCTGGGTTCTCGCCGCTACCATCCTGGGATCGAGCCTCGCCTTCATCGATGGCACGGTCGTCGCGGTCGCCTTGCCCGGCATCGCGCGCGAGTTCGCCGCGGCGGGCGCGGACGTCCAGTGGGTTATCGAGTCCTACGCGCTCTTTCTGTCGGCCCTGCTCCTGGCGGGCGGCTCGCTCGGGGATCACTTCGGGCGGCGCCGCGTCTACGCGATCGGTATCGTGCTCTTCGCGCTGGCCTCGGCCGCCTGCGGCCTAGCGCCCTCCGTGGGATGGCTCGTGGCCGCGCGCGCCGCGCAGGGGGTGGGAGGCGCGCTCCTGGTGCCGGGGAGCCTCGCCTTGATCTCGGCCTCCTTCGATCCGTCCCGGAGAGGGCAGGCCATCGGCACGTGGTCCGGCTTCAGCGGCATCACGGCTGCGATCGGTCCGGTCCTGGGCGGCTGGCTGGTCAACCATTCCTGGCGCTGGGCTTTCTTCATCAACATCCCGATCGCCGTGCTGGTGCTCCTCCTTCTGCGGGGCGTGCCCGAGAGTCGGAGTTCCGGCGCGCGCCGGCTCGATCCCCTCGGAGCGTCGCTCGCGACGGTGGGTCTCGGGGGAGTCGTCTTCGGGTTGATCGAATCCTCCCGCCGCGGCTGGACCGACCCGGCCGTTCTCGCGGCGCTCGGGATCGGCGTCGCGGCCCTGGCGGCATTTCTCGTGGTGGAGGCGGGCTCGGATTCTCCCATGCTGCCGCTCCGGCTCTTTCGTTCGGCGACCTTCGCGGGGGCGAACGCGGTCACCTTCTTCCTCTACGGCGCCCTCTCCTGCGTATTCTTCTTCCTTCCCCTCGACCTCATCCAGGTGCAGGGGTACACGCCCCTGGCCGCGGGCGCCGCGCTCCTGCCCTTCATCGTGGTGCTCTTTCTCCTCTCGCGATGGTCCGGGGGGCTGGTGGCGCGGGTTGGGCCGCGTCTGCCCTTGATGGTGGGGCCGTTCATCACGTCGGTCGGGTTTCTGCTGCTGGCCCGGCCCGGGATCGGAGGAAGCTATGTCTCGACCGTCTTCCCGGGCGTGGTCGTGTTGGGTTTCGGGATGGCGGTGAGCATCGCCCCCCTCACGACCGCGGTCATGAACGCGGTGGGAGAGGGGGACGTGGGCATCGCTTCGGGGGTCAACAACGCCGTGTCCCGGACCGCGGGGCTTCTCGCGGTCGCCCTTCTGGGAATCCTGCTCTCAGCGGTTTTCGGCCAGGACCTGGAGCGCCGCCTTCACACGCTGCCGCTGGATCCGGCCGCTCGCGCGCAGGTGCTCGCGGGCCGCGCAAAACTCGCGGCCGCCGAGCCACCGGCCGGGCTCCCGGCGGCCGAGGCCGACGCCGTGCGCCGCTCCATCGCGCTCGCGTTCGTGGAGGGGTTTCGCGCCGTCACCCGAGCCTCGGCCATCCTGGCCTTCCTGGCGGCGGTGTGCGCGTGGGTGTGGATCGGGAGGAAGAGGGGTCGCGGCCGGGCTCGTGAACACTCGGCCCTCCACACAACTAGATTCGGCGGGTTAAGATCGAAGGGAGCGGCGACCGTCGGTGGGCGCTCACCACCGCGCGTGGCCGCCCCGATTCTCGAACTAGAGGAGTGACCCATGCCCGCCACGCTCGCCATCGCTCGACCGGCGCCGGACGAGTTCTTCGAGTACTACGGCAAGTACATCAAGCTGGTCCCCGGGGACGACGCGCTACCGGCGCTCCGGAGCCAGATCGTGGAGACCGCGAGGCTTCTGAAGCCGCTGGACGAGGCGAAGGCGCTCCATCGCTACGCTCCGGGCAAGTGGAGCGTGAAGGAGGTCATCGGACATCTCTCGGACGCGGAACGGGTGTTCGCGTACCGCGCGCTCCGCATCGGCCGAGGCGACGCCACGCCGCTCTCGGGATTCGACGAGAACGCCTACGTGCCGGCCGGTGGATTCGACGCCAGGCCCCTCGCCGATATTCTCCGCGAGTACGAGTCGGTTCGCGCGGCGTCCCTCGCTCTGCTCGGAGGGATGGATCGGGAGGCGCTCCTCTCCCGCGGCACCGCGAACGGCAAGGAGATCAGCATCCGCGCGCTCGCGTGGATCATGGCCGGGCACGAGCTCCATCATCGTGGGATTCTGATCGAGAGATACGGAGTGGGGAAGTAGGACAATTCACGGTTCGCCGAACGAGAGGAGGATGATTCGATGCCGGATCGCCGTGCCGAAGCCGAGTGGGATGGGAATCTCAGAGAAGGTAGGGGACGATTGAAGCTGGAGAGCGGGGCCTTCCAGGGGTCCTATTCCTTCCGGGACCGTTTCGAGGACGGGAAGGGAACCAATCCCGAAGAGCTTCTCGGAGCGGCGCACGCGGGCTGCTTCTCGATGGCGCTCGCCGCGGGTCTCACCGCCGCCGGTCACCCGCCCGGGCACATCCACACGGTCGCGACGGTGAGCCTGGAGCGCGAGGGAGAGGGCTTCGGGATCACGAAGATCCGACTTGCGACCGAGGCATCGGTTCCCGGCATCACGCCCGCCGAGTTCCAGGCGCAAGCTCAGAAGGCCAAGGCCAACTGCCCGGTCTCGAAGGCACTCGACGGCACAGCAATCTCGCTGGCGGCCAAGTTGGTTTGAGGACGACGCGTCACGGCCCGCACCACCACCGACGATCCGCGGTGATCCGCGACCGACTTCGGACGTCCCTGGCAGTACAGCCTGAAGTTCGTTGACGGCGCGAAGTCCGTCGCAAACCCGCGTTCGCTGTCCCCCGATAAGGTCAAGCCGGGGAGTCCCTTCCGCATTCTCTGAACCCGCGTGCCCGGGGCGGGGCCGCTCCGTGGCATAGGTTTTGCGGCATTTCACCCAAGTCGGATCCCGACTGCCCAAGACACCTCGCGGAGAAGGAGAAATCAGAAATGCGCAGACCTGTTGGAATTGTCCTCGGCCTGATCAGTGTGCTGCTGCTCGGCGCCACCATCGTGACCTACACGAAGTACCGGAGGTCCGCCTCGGATTACGCGCAGGCGACCGCGAACGAAGAGAGCATGCGGCAGCGCTACGACGGGGCCGTGAGCGAAATCGTGATGATCCAGGACAGCCTGAACACGATCGTGCTTGGCGGGGAATCGGTCCTGCCGACGGGACAGCAGCTCGAGGGCCCGGGGACCCTTCACGACACGGTTCTCTCGCGCATCGCGACGCTCAAGGCGTCCGTGGAGCGCACGAAGGATCGGATCGAGGAGTTGGACGCCAAGCTGAAGAGGGGCGGCGTCAAGATCGCGGGACTCGAGAAGATGATCGCCGGGCTCCGGAAGTCGGCCTCGGAGAAGGAAGATCGTATCGCGCAGCTCTCCACTCAGGTCGATACGCTGCAGACCCAGGTCGCGGGACTCAATACCGAGGTCCAGACCAAGCAGCAGGACATCGATCTGAAGCAGCAGGAGTTGACGGAGAAGCAGCATGAGCTGGCGACGATCTTCTACACCATGGGCACCAAGAAGGAGCTGACCCGCTCCGGAGTCATCGCGTCCAAGGGCGGCGTTCTCGGCTTCGGCAAGACGCCCAAGCCCTCGGGCACGGTCAACGAGAGCTCCTTCACGGCTCTCGATACCGACCAGGAGACCGTGATCCGCATCCCGGCCCAGAAGGCCCAGGTGTTGAGCGCGCAGCCAGTGGCGAGCTATGTAATCCAGCCCGTCTCCAAGGACGTGATGGAGCTACGCATCGTCGATCCGAAGGAGTTCCGGAAGGTGAAACATCTGATCATTCTGAAGGTGTAGGCAGCGGGAGAGCGGTCCTCTCCGGCTGAAACAACAGCTTCGCGATAACAGGACGAGCCCCGGGAGTTTCTCCCAGGGCTCGTTCGAATTTCAGTTCGGTCCGCCATGTCCGGTCGACGCCCCGATCGTGCCTCCCGCGATGAAGTGCGTCAAGACCGCCGCGAACGAGAATCCCACCAGGAGGAGGATCCACCGCCAGCGGGCGCGCGAGGCGCGAAACCCCGACATCTGGATGAATACGTCCGCGACGTAGACGGCCGAGTAGGCCACGTTCGCCAGGACCGCGAGCAGGAACAGGCTCAGGGCGTGGTCGGAGGTCAGCAGGGAGCGGGAGGACGGCCATGCGGAGATGAGGTGCAACGTCACCACGAGGGCCAGGATCGGGTTGTAGACGAGACGCCTCAGTTCCCAGTATCGAAGGGCGTCGGTGGTGTACTCGCGAAGCGGTGATTCGCCGCGCGGGGCTGTGCCGGAATTCTGCTCGTCCATGGGTTCCCTCCATGCGATGTCCCCTAGCGCCACCGGGCTTCTCCGAAAGCCACCCGGAGCCCATCCCTGCACTTTGTACTGTAAAGTAGGAACGAGGTCAACTGCTTTGGTGGGGGTGTTACCGCCCGGGCAGGAAGGATTTCGACGCTCGGCCGGAGAGGATCTCGGCCACGGGCCGCCCATCGATTCCCTCGTGTATAGGGATTCCCAGCAGGAAGCAGGTCGTGGCGAACGTGTCCTCGGTCCGGATCTCGAGGCCCGCATCGGTTGTAAGGTCCACGTCGTGGCGTATGCCCGGCCCCACGGCGATCCATGGGATCATGCGGCTTCGAGGATCGTCCGCGCCGTGGGATCGACCCGCGCCGCCGTGGTCTGAAGTGACGAGAACAAAAGTGGAGTCGAGCACACCACGTGCCCTCAGCGCGTCGAGCAGCTGGCCGATGCAGCGATCCGCTGAGGCGACCGCCGCAAGCTGTGCGGCCGAGCCCCAGCCCTCGGCGTGCCCCGCGGTATCCACGGCGGGCAAGTGCACGAAGAGGACCTGAGGCGCGTACCTGGCGATCCAACGCGTCGCCGTGTCCGCGACCGCTTGATCGGTGATGACGGTTTTCCCCGGGACAAACGACCAGTCCAGTGTTCCCGGCTTCGCCAGGGCGGAGAACTTCGACTTGCCGGCGACCATGGCCGTCGTGTACCCGGCCCGGCGCGCCAGCTCGAATAGCGTGGGCCGGGACGGGTAGACGGGGTGGGGGAGGTCGTAGTTCCATACAATGCCGTGCGTACTCGGCGTCACGCCCGTGAGCATCGATGCGTGGGACGGGAGGGTCACCGCGACAGCCGTCGTTCGCGCCCACATGCTGAAGGATCCTCGTTCCATCAGCCCGCGGAGCACCGGCGCCTTGGCGCGCAGGAGCACATCCGGACGCAAACCGTCCACGCTGATCAGAATCGCCCGGGAGATCGCGGGGACCGGCCGGGAAGGTGGAGGGTCCGCCGGCGCGGCCGTGGGCGTGAGGAGGATCGAAGCGAGAAGGATCTTCGAGAAGTGCCGCATCGTGTGAAGTATAATGCTACTTCCGCGAGGACCTGTAACCCGCTACCTTCCGTTCCTGATGCCGGTCTGCCCGTCCTGTAAGCGCGTGATCGCTACGCCGGGGCGCTTTTGCCCCGAGTGCGGCGCCGAGTTGCCGGCGCCCGCGCCGCCGGAGCGCCCGACCGTGTCCTCACCGGACACGCCGCCCTCCTCGCGCCCTTCCTCCTCGTCCGTTCACGGCCGCTTCGAGCCCGGCACGCGTCTCGGGACGCGCTACCGCGTGGTCGGCCTGTTGGGACGCGGCGGCATGGGGGAGGTCTATCGGGCCGACGACCTCGAGCTGAACCAGTCGGTGGCGCTCAAGTTCCTTCCGGAGAAAGTGGCGCGGAACGCCGGCGACCTGGCAAGGCTTCGCCAGGAAGTCCGCATCGCGCGGCAGATCGCGCACCCGAACGTCTGCCGCACGTACGACATCGCGGAAGCCGACGGTCAGGTCTTCGTCGTCATGGAGTATGTCGACGGAGAAGACTTGGCCTCCGTCCTGCGGCGCCTGGGCCGCCCGACTCCCGACAAGGCGCTGGAGATCGCGCGGCAGCTCTGCCTCGGGCTCGGCGCCGCGCACGAAAACGGCGTCCTCCATCGCGATCTCAAGCCGGCGAACATCATGATCGACGGCCGCGGCCGCGTGCGGATCACGGACTTCGGCCTCGCCGGGACCGCGGAGGAGCTGGCCGCCGAGGGAGGCGCCGCCGGCACGCCCGGGTACATGGCGCCGGAACAGCTCCGCGGTGTGACCGCCTCCGCCCAGAGCGACATCTTCGCGCTGGGTCTCGTTCTTTACGAGCTCTTCACGGGGAAGCGCGCGACCGACGTGACGCCGCGCCCCGATTCCTCGCGGCCCGACAGTGACAGCTCGCCGCGAACCCCCTCGAGCCTGGTCGCCGACGTCGATCCCGCCGTGGAGCGCGTCATTCTTCGTTGCCTCGAGCGCGATCCCGCGCGCCGTCCGCAATCGGCTTACGCGGTCTTCGGCGCGCTCCCCGGAGGCGACCCCCTGGCGGCCGCGGTCGCCGCGGGCGAGACGCCCTCGCCCGAGCTGGTCGCGAACGCGGGCGTCGAGGGGAGCGTGCGGCCCCTCTACGCGGGGCTGGCGGTTCTTGTCACGATCCTCTCACTCATCGGGATCTCGGCGATCCAGACCCCGCTCTTCAAGGGCCTCGGCAAGTCGCCGGGTGTCCTCTCGGTCCGCGCCGATGAGATCCTGACGCGCGCGACGGGGCACCCGGCTCCCAGGTACTCCGCGGACGGCATGCGGTATGCGCCGACGGCGAAGGACTCGATGTCGCGGGCCGATTCGCTCGCGGCGGCGAAGAGGAAGCCGTCGGTCCATTCGGAGCCCGCCAAGCAGTACTGGCGGCGCTGGAGCCCCTCCGCGTTCCGGATGGAGGAGATCTGGGACTCGAGACCGAGCCTGATCGATCCGCCCCAGGCGTATCCCGGGAGCGGCATCGTCCTGCTCGACATGGAAGGGCGGCTCCTCGCCCTCGAGGCCCTTCCGCTCCCCGGGGCTGGCTCCTCGGCGGCGCGAGGCGCCGAGTGGCCGGCGCTCCTCGAGGCCGCGGGGCGCGACCCATCCCGCGTCGTCACGGCCCCGCCCCCGGCGTCATTCGCCGCTTACGCCGACACGGTGGCGGCGTGGCGGCTTTCGGATTCGGCGGCGTCGGAGACCACGCTGGTGGCCGCCGCCATTCGCGGCCACGTCGTTCGCGTCGAGACCTTCGCGGGCCGAAACGCGCTCGGTCAACTCGCCCTGGTTGCGAACGATTCCGCCCCCGGCATCCAGGAATGGTTCCAGGTCATCCTCCTATGGGTCATCCCGCTGATCGGAGGCATCATCCTCGCGCGCCGCAACCTTCGCGCGAAACGGGGCGACATTCGAGGGGCCCTGGTCGTCGGAATATCGATCGTGATTCTCTATCTTCTCCACCACCTCATGTCGACGAACCTAGGCGAGGCGGGACCCTTCGCGATTCTCGTTGGGGCGACCGCGTCGGCGCCTTTAGGGCATGCGCTGATCCGTGGCGTCACGATGTTGCTCGCCTACCTGGCCATCGAGCCGTACGTCCGGAGGCTCTGGCCGAGTGTGCTGGTCTCGTGGGCCCGGCTGGTCGCGGGACGACTCCGAGACCCCATCATCGGGCGGGACGTTCTGGCCGGCGCGGCCGCAGGCGCCGCGCTCCAATTCGTCTTCGCGGGGGCACAGAGCGTGGAACGGGCTCTCGGATTCCCGGTCGACCCGGGGCGGCTTTCGTCCGTACTGCTCGACACAGTGATCAGCGCCCCGTCGGTGCTGGCCATGGTCAGCTTGGCCCTGGCCCTCGGTATCTTTCGCGCGACCACGTTCTACACGATCTTGCTGATTCTTCGATTCCTGCTCCGGAACAACCGGCTGGCGGCCATCGCCACGCTCGTATTATTCGTTCTCGCCCTCACCGACTACAGCTCCAAGTCCCTCTGGCTGGATATCCCCATTTCTCTCCTCGCGTGGGGAGCCGTCGTGTGGGTCGCGGTGCGCTTCGGCTATGTCGCGTTGAACGTCATCGTCATCGTTGCCCTCCTTGTGGAGGTCCTCCCGTGGACCCTCGACTTCAGCTCGTGGGTGGCGCCGCAGACGATGTTCGCATGGGGCATCATGGCCGCGCTGCTGGGCTACGGGTTCCTGACGGCCGTGGGAGGAAAGTCGCTCTTCAGCGATCCGCTGAGCGACCCCGTGGCGACGGCCGTGCGAGCGAGGAAGTAGGGGTCGCTCCCCGGCTCCGCACGAGCCCGTCTATCGGACGATCGCGATCTTGAGGCTGTTGTCACTCATCGTTCCGTCCGGGAATTTCACCTTCACGAAATAGACCCCGCTGGCGCAGCTCCCGCCGTCGGCGGTCTTTCCACTCCACCGAACCTCGTTCGGGCCGCGGACCACGTTCTTCCCCAGGGTCTGGACCAGTCGTCCGGTCACGTCGAAGATCCGGACGTCGACGCGGCCCGCCCACGCGGAGGTGAATCGGATCACCGTCTCCGGGTTGAACGGATTCGGATAATTCCCCACGAGGCGGTTGGCGATCGACGGCGCCGGCTCCCCGCCGACCGCGGTCATGACCTGGAAGGGATCCTGGATCGGATAGAGCGGTCCGTACAGGGCGGTCTGGAACGGGTCCGCCTGGGCCGCGCCGTGGAACGAGCCCGCCGCTTCCGGCGAGCTCAAAGCCGTCAACCAGTTGCCGAGCTTGTTCGCCGAGGTCGGGCATGGCCAGCAGACGAACGTGTCCGCCGCGCCCCCCCTCGGTCCTCGGCAGCCCGTGAGGAACTTGTAGAGAATCTGCATGCGCGATTCGACCAGGTTCGTGCCTGCGAAGCGAATGAACTGGAGCGAGAAGCCATGCGCCAGGGCCTTGCTGCGATCGCGATCCTGAATGACATCCAGCTCCGCGATGTTGGCCACGCCTGCGACGTCCGTCTGGCCGCCCGACACCGGGTAGGTCGCGGCGCTCACCGCGCCGGCGCCGGTCGGGGTCAGGGCGTCGAACCGCGCCGGCCCCGGACACCCTCCCTGCAGGGGATACGTGTAGGTGCCCGCCGGAGCCAGGCCAGGGCCCGAGGTGGGAGCCGAGAACCGGTCGTCGATGAACGGATTCGGGACCGTCGACCAACCGACCCAGGCCCCCGTCGCGCTCCCGACGCCGAACACGTTCTGCGCGAGGCTGATCTGATTCGTCTTCAGAATGGGGCTGGGGACGGGAGACGGATTCAGGAGCGTATTGAAAAGATCATCCCCGGTTCCGAAGATGCACCGGTCCCCGCCGTTGGCTCCCGTGGACGTGCTCCACCAATCCTGGATCAGGTGTGCGTCCTGCTCGTCCACGCTGGGCCAGTCACCGTTCTTGTGGGTCGGGAGGAGCAGGATCCGGTACCAGATCGCGAGGGAATCCTTGATCCCGTACTCCGACCAGCTGGGGAAGTAGTTGCTCAGTCTTTCGATTCGCTGTCCCGGCTGCTCGTGACCTCCGATGTTGGCCCCCTCGCCGACACCCTGGAGGAGACGGTACCGATCCGCCCGGACACCGAGACCTCGAAGGGCCTGGGTCATGGCGTCCGTGCCATAGCTCCAGGCAGTGTACGCCGCGTCGAGGTTGAGAACCGGTGTGGTCGTCTTCCCGGCGAGGAGCGTGCCCGCCGCTCCCGGCGCGTACACGCCGGGCAGGACGTCGAACTCGACGATGTCGGGCGACTTGAGCGCCGATCCGGGCAGAGGGAACGGATCCACCACTTCGCGCGCGAGCTGATCCGAGGAGAACTGGTAGCTCGTTCCTCCATTAGTGTCGACGGCCCGGAAGTAGTACTGCAACCTCGTTCCTCGAGGCAGGAAGGAGAGTCCCGCGTACGCACCGACTCCCTTGATCGTGAATCCACCCGGAAGAGCCGCGCCCGCGGCGACCTTGTCGGGCGGAGGCCAGTCCCACCGGAATTTCGAGTTCGGGACGACGAGGACGCCTCCCACGGCCATCACGTTGTCGGGATACAGGGCGCTGCTGTCGGGAGGACTCCACGTCTTCGTGGTCGGGTCGAACAGGCGGTACACCACCATCGGCATGTTGGGCGCTCCGAGCGGACCCGGAACGTACGCCGGATTCGCCCAGACCAAAGCCAGCCCCGCGGCGACCGTCTTGTCGTAGCCCAGATTCCAGTTGATCCCCGCTCCGTCCAGACCCAAGCCGGTCTTGATGACCACGATCATGGAATCCCCGAGGGGGCTGTTGACGTTGTCGTTGATTCCCAGAGGCGGCGGCCCGAGGCCCGTCCCCCGGATTCCAGGCCAGCAAGGAGCACCCACCGCCGGGATGCAATGATCGCCCGCCATCGTGCCGTCGACGAACGTCGACTGCGCGAGGGACCCGGTATGGATGTAGAAGAGGGGAGCCGGGATTCCCGTGGTCACTTTCAGGTAGAAGTTGTCGAAGGCCACACCGATGGGAACGGCCTGGCAGTTCTGATGATCGGTCGCGAGAAACGGAACGCACCGGAGGGTGTACCGGAATTGCACGGCGTTCGAACCCGCCGCCTCCGCCACGTCGTACCCGTCGGTCGCCCACGCGTTCGGAGTGCCGACGCGAGCCGACCCGGACGCCGAGACATTCCTCCAGTCCGACCAGAGGAGGCCACGCTGCACGCGGTATTCGGCGTACGACACGAACCCCGCTCCGTGCGGCAGGTCCATGAACTCATCCCAGAGCGCGACGCACGAAGCCACGCTTGCCGGAAGGGGAAAGACGCAGCTCACGACCGAGGACCAGGCTCCGGGGATCGTCTGCTTCGTCGCAGGGTTGCCCCCGAAGAACTGAAGGTCGGAGACTAGGCTCTTGCCCGGCGCGCAGGGATCGGCGGCGGGCAGGGCGCTCCCCGGAAACAGGGCCCACGAAGAGGGAACGGCTCCAGCCGTGTGGTCCACGGTGGCGTAGGGAGCGGCTCCGCCTGCCAGGTACGTGTCGAGCCCGTCCGCCTGCGGCGTGGCGCTCGGCGCCCAGGTCCCAGCCGCCATGTCCGCGCACGCGTTGGGGTAGAAGTACCAGGAGGTGGTGGCGGAGGTCGCATCCGAGATTCGCGCGGCGCCCAGGGGAAGTCCCAGTGGGGTCGAGCGTGTGTTCATGCGCTCCAGGAGCGGCGACGATTGCCGGGTTAGCGGGGCACCCGAGCACACCCAGTGCCGGATTCCGGGGGGCAGGACGAACGTGAAAATCTTGCCCGTGTATCCGGTGACGGGAATGCCCCCCAGGCGCTCCGAGAGCACCTCGAGAAAGTCCTCCCCCGCGTCGCCGTGCGCGGTGCTGCAGGCGATGAGTCTCAGGCTCTTGACCTTCCCGTTCAGCGAAGAGAACAGCGCTAGATTGGCCGCGTCCGCCGGGGTCAGGCTCACGTTGTCGATCAGGTTCACCGTGAATTCGCCTTCGCCTCCGTGATCCACGAACACCACGTCCACCGGGCCGCCGGCCGCATCAACGGTCACGTCCCCCACCAGAGCGGCCAGGCCGGCCTCGCAGCCCTGGACCGGGAAGTAGGCCGGAGCGCAGGCATCGGTTCCCACGTACGCCTTGGGTGGGATCGGCACCGCGAATTCCTGCGGCTTTCCCATCACGAAGCAGGCGCCCAACGACTGGGTCCCGACCCCGACGATGTGCCACTCGTCCGGCCCCGAGGCCCGGATGATCTTGACGATGTAGACCCCCGCCTTCACGAACGTGACGTTGTTCGCCCCGGTGCCGGGGTCGAGGCACGCGGAGTAATCCACGTTGGGGACGTACGCGTTGGTGGAGTCGATCATCTGAGCCGGGCGGATCTTGATCCCGACGATCAGGCTCGGGCTCACGGAGAAGCTCATGGAGCCGCCGGCATTCAAGGAGTCCGCCGTGTAGTGGACCCCGATCTCCCCCTCCGGAATGGTCGCCGGGTCCAGGAACAGGTCCGAATTGCTCAGCGAATTGCACGAGGCGAGCGCGTGGCGCGGAGCGAAGGCTACGGTGACGGTGACGGCGACGGCGATGAAGAAGCAGATGGAGCGAAGTCTGACGTGGGCCGGTCTTGCAGGACTTGGGGCGAGTCTGGCCATGGAGGTACCCCCCGTTCCGGTATGGGCGCGCTACCAGGCACTCGCCCTTGTGCGTGCACGGAAGGGCGCGCGAAGGAATGGTGCTGTCGTTGCGTACTACAGACGTCAGGGCCGAAAGTTGGCGGCGCAGCTCGTGGGAGCGGAGAGACTGCATCGGAGACGACCGGAAATCCAAGACCTGCTGCACATTCGGCTACACTGAACATCTACTTCTCGCTAGACGTCGGAAACGCTACCCTTGCGGGCTTCAGCCAACATCGGAGGTCCGAATGCGAAGAGTCACAGGCATTGGCGGCATCTTCATGAGCGCCAAGGATCCCAAGGCGCTATGCGATTGGTACAAGAAGCACCTCGGGATCGACGTTCAGGACTGGGGCGGAGCAGCCTTCGACTGGACTGACTCCGAAGGCAACCCGACCAAGGGAACTACGGCCTGGTCAGTCGGTCCAGCGGACGGCAAGCACTTCGCTCCGAGCAAGTCGACCTTCA
>JBGPMB010000066.1:0-13755 GCA_041486775.1 Candidatus Eiseniibacteriota bacterium
AGATCGACCGCCTGCGCGACCTCGCGCGACTCTCGCATCCACTGCGCGGTCCAGGCGCTCGCGCTCATGGTGTCGTTGCCGCGCCTGAGCCATTCGCGCCATGCGAGGGGGCACCCCACCCCGGTCAGAGGAATCTCGTCCGCGACGAATCCCTCCATGTCGCCCTCCCGCACGAGGAGGCGCGGGCCCATCCAGACCCGACGCTCGTCGGAGGAAGCGGGGGCGAGGCCGTACCAGGTGAGGGTGCCGAGGTAGCGCATCCGGTCCTCCCGCGTCACGGGCATGGCTCCGGCCGCCCAGTGGCCGCGCTGGTCGAGGAGGCTCGCCCAGTCCTCGATCGCGCGGAAGTCTCCGCTCGTGAGGTCGCAGGTATCCTGGTCGGCCCGCTGCACCGATGCCGCGAACGCGAGCATGGTGCGGGCGTCGCGATCGCGTCCGAGGGAGTCCAGCCGCGCCGCCTCCTGAGGAATGAACCGGTCGCTGTCGCTCAGCGCGAGCCGGAAGAAGTTGGCGTAGACGCGCTGCATGCCGCGGACGGAGGCGAAGCGATCGGCGTCGCTCTCACGTGCCATCAGGACCGGCTCGAGGAGCACGCGGCGCCAGGCCTCGCGCGTGATCATGTGGCCGATCCCCGGAATGGCGAGCACGTGCTTCTGTACGGCCGGGTTGGCCAGCGAGGTGCTCCACGTGGCGGCGCGGTAGCCGACCGAGTAGCCCGAGAGCGTTCCGAGGATGGTGCTCACCGCGTTGACCGGCTTCACGAAATCGAGGGTCGTGCGATACAGCTCGTCGAACTGGTCGGGCAGGAGCGCGTGGTCGGAAGAGTCGGGGAGCTCGAGCCAGAAGCCACGATCCACGTGGCCCCGGATCCTGAGCGGGCGGTATCTCGTTCCGCTGATCGAGCGTCCGTAATCGTGCCCGAGGACCGGCGGCAGGAACCTATGCGTGTCGATATCGTACTGGCTGAAGACGCGGCCGCGAGCCGAGAGCTCGACCACGAAGCGTGGGGTCGTGTCCGAAGGCGACTCCCGGTACGAGAGGACGCTCATGTTCTCGAAGATCTCCTCGTAGGGGATGGCCGTCGGATTCTGGATGGAGTGCTTTCCGGCCCAGAAGCCGAACGCCACGAGCGCGAGCAAGATCATCAAGAGCTTGCTTCGAAGCATGAATTTCATGGCCGGCCATGCGTGCTTGAAGATCTGCAGCATGCCGACCCGGCTGCGCTTCTTACCCAAAGGATCTCCGTGACGTTGGGTGCCGCGGGGTGCGCCGAACATGCGTCCCCTCAAGGCGTGCTGAGGGACGACGTACTAGGGGGTTATCGGCAGGGGGAGGTGCGTTCTTCAGGTAGTGGCAAAAACGACTACTTTGCAGCGACTTACGACAAGTTTCTCACCTATTCTCTGGGGCTCGCGACCTCGTAGAGCCTGCGCGCGGCCATCAGGTGTCGCATCGCCTCGTCCCGCCGCCCGCGGGCTTCGAGGAGAAGCCCCAGGTTGTAGTGCGCGTCGGCGGCGCCGTCCGGGTCGCGGGCGATGGCCTGCGCGTAGGCCTGGATCGCCTCATCGGGGCGGCCCCGGTCCTCGAGCAGCACGGCGAGATTGAAGTGCGCCGTGGGATCGTCGGGGGCGCACTGCACCGCGCGCTGGTAGTGCATCTCGGCTTTGCCCAGCTCGCCCGCTTCATGGTCGAGGCGTCCCAGGTTCAGGTGCGCGTCGGCGAGGCCGGGGTCGGCGGCGAGCGCCTGCATGTAAGCCTGCCGCGCCTCCAGGGGTGATGTCTCCTCCAGCTCGCACGCGAGATGGAACCACTGCTCGGCCGTGGGCGCCGGCGTCTCCGTCTGCGTGCCTTCCGTGGGCGGGGTCCGGGCACCGACCACCGTGAGGGCGGCGGGCGTATCGGCGCGCCCGGCGATTTCCGTCGCGCCGAAGTCGAGCAGGAACTGGCCTGAGTCCGGCTGCCAGGACGCATTCTCGTCCCAGGCCACCGCGCGGGCGCCGTCGGCGAGAATCCGCACGCTGGTCAACGGGAGGTCGGAGGCGAGCTGGCGGCGGAGGGAGGACCAGACGCGGCGAACGCGGCGGGCGGGAATGCCGGCCTCGAGCAATCCGCGCGTGGTGCGAAGGAGCAGGAGCTGCTGGAAGGTGAACTTGGGATTGCCGTCGGCGTCCGGTTGCGGCTCGAGCCCGCCCATGCGCGCCCAGCTACGAACGCGGGCCTCCGTGGCCTGCAGAATCTTGGCCGCGTCGCGTGTGGAGTACTCCCTCGTCGCGTCCGTGCTCAACCGCTCTCCCGCTAGCGTGACGCTCGTTTGCCTTCCTTCGCGGATGACGTGGTACGGCTCGATTTCGCGGCCGGCTTCTTGGCCTCCGACCGGCCGCCCTTGGCCGTGCGCGTCTCGAGGCTCTGCTTGAGCGCTTCCATGAGGTCGATGACCTGCGTGCGCTGCTCCTGCGGCGCGATCGAGGTGATCTCCTTGCCCTCGACCTTCGATTCCACCACCTCGAGCAGGCGCGTGCGGTATTCGTCGTGGTACTGGTCGGGCTTGAACTCCTTGCTCGACAGCTCGTCGATCAGACGCTCGGCCAGCTGCAGCTCCCCGGGCTTGACGGCGGCGTCCTGGCCCTTGTCGATCTCGCCGAAATCCCGGATCTCGTCGGCGAAATACATCGTGTGCAACATCAGGCCTTCCTTGGCCGCGCGGATCAGGACCAGGTTCTCCTTGCCGCGCATGACGAACTTCGCCAGCGCGACCCGGTCCGTCTTGAGCATGGCGTCGCGCAGAAGCCGGTAGGCCTTGTCGCCGCCTTTGTCGGGACCCAAGTAATAGGTCTTCTCGAAGTAGATCGGATCCACCTGGTCCAGGGGCACGAACTCCGCGATGTCGATCATCCGCGAGGCCTCGAACTCGAGCTTCTTCAGCTCCTCCTCCGTGAAGCGCACGTACTGTTCCTTGGCGAACTCGTATCCCTTGACGAGGGAGGTGCGCTCCAGCACTTCGTTGCAGGCGGGACACACCTGCTGCTGCTTGATCCGGCCGCCGCACTTCTCGTGGAGCAGATTGAAGGAGAGGCTGGCCGGGGAAGCGGCCGTGAACATCTTGACCGGGATCGAGACCAGGCCGAAGGAAAGGGTGCCGGATCCGATGGAATGTGCTGGCATCTCAGTATTTCCTCCAATGGATACTTCCGGGAGGCTCACCACATGAGGCTAACACCATGCTTTGATATACTTCAACCCTGAGTCCAATATCGGATCGCTTGGGCCCCGGCTTTAGCGTCGCAGGGCCTGTCCTGAGGCCGACATAGCCGTGAGCCCGACCCGTAACCCGCAACTCGAACATTACCGCAAGAAGCGCGATCCCGCCCGCACGCCCGAGCCCTTCGGCGACGCGCCCTCCGCGGCCCCTGCCTCGCCCAGATTCGTCGTCCAGAAGCACTGGGCGAGAAACATGCACTACGACCTGAGGCTCGAGCTGGACGGAACGCTCAAGAGTTGGGCGGTCCCGAAGGGGCCGTCGACCCGGGTCGAGGAGAAACGGCTGGCGGTCCACGTGGAGGACCATCCGCTCGAATACGCGAACTTCGAGGGAGTGATCCCGGCGGGCAACTATGGAGCGGGGTCGGTGATCGTGTGGGACCGGGGTTGGTTCCGGTCGTTCAAGCCGGAAGACCCGCTCGCGCAATACGAGCGGGGAAAGCTCGAACTGGAGCTCTTCGGTTTCAAGCTGCGCGGGCGCTGGACGCTGGTCCGGATGGGGAAGAAGGACAAGGAGTGGCTCCTCCTCAAGAAGGCCGACGGAGCGGCGAGCGAGAAAGAGGCCATCGATCGCTATCCCGAGTCGGTCATCACCGGGCTCACCGTCGAGGAGATGCGCGACGTGCCGGGCACGCTCGCGGCGCTTCGCGAGCGGGTCAAGTCGCTGAAGGCGCCTAAGGGGGATCTCTCCCCGCGCGGCGTCTCCCTCACGCTGGCCACGCTGGCCGAGCGCCCGCCTTCCGGTACGGACTGGTGCTTCGAGATCAAGTACGACGGCGTGAGGGTTCTCGCCGGCCGCAAGGGAGACGAGGTTCTCCTCATCGGCCGAAGCGGGGAGGACATCACGAAGCGTTATCCCGAGATCGCCGACGCTCTCAGCGCCCTTCCCGTGTCGAGCTTCGTGCTCGACGGCGAGATCGTCGCCGAGGAAGAGAGCGGGCGCCCCAGCTTCCAGCGTCTCCAGGCGCGTATGGGGCTCAACCGTCCGCGCGACATCGAGGCGGCGATGGCGCGCGTGCCGGTCCGCGGCTTCTTCTTCGACTGCCTCGGACTGGACGGGCACGATCTGAGGAAGCTTACGCTGGCCGAGCGCAAGGAGCTGCTCGCCCGCGTCGTGCCCACGCTGGGCACCGTGCAGCGGTGCGATCACGTCGTGGGGCACGGCGAGGCGTTCTTCGAGGCCGCCTCCGAATTGGGTCTCGAGGGCGTCGTGGCGAAGCGGCTTTCGAGCCGCTACCCCGGCCGCCGATCCCCGGACTGGATCAAGGTGAAGTGCGATCGCCGGCAGGAGTTCGTGATCGGCGGCTATACCGATCCGCAGGGCTCCCGCGCGCGATTCGGCGCGCTCGACGTCGGGCTCTACGAGGGCGCGGACCTGGTCTACGTGACCAAAGTCGGCACCGGCTTCGATACGGCGACAATCGAGTCCATCGCGAAAAAGCTCGAGCCGCTCGCGCGTACGACCTCTCCGTTCGCGAAGGGAACGCCCGGCGGGCGCGGCCATCACTGGGTGGAGCCGAGGCTGGTCTGCGAGGTCCGGTTCGCCGAATGGACGCGCGACGGAGGGCTTCGCCACCCGGCCTTCCTCGGCCTGCGCACGGACAAGAAGCCCGAGGAATGCCGCCGCGAGGAGGAAATGAAGATCGAGGAGGTCGCGGAGGATCCGGCACCGCCGGCACGCGCCGCCGCCAAGCCGGCCGCCGCGGCAGGTCGCCCCTCCGCACCCGAAGTCCGCGTCACGAACGCGAAGAAGGTGTTCTGGCCGGCCGAGGGCTACACGAAGGGCGATCTCGTTCAATACTACGAAACGGTGGCGTCTCTGCTCTTGCCCTACCTCCGCGATCGTCCCGTCGTGCTCACACGCTATCCGGACGGCATCACCGGGAAGTCCTTCTTCCAGAAAGACGCGCCCGTGTACGTGCCCGACTGGCTGCGTACCGAGACCGTTCACTCCGGCGACGGCGAGCGCGACATCCGGTATTTCGTGATCGACGATCTCCCGTCGCTGCGCTACGTCGCCAACCTCGGCACGATCCCGCTCCATTTCTGGAGCGCGCGCATCGGCTCGCTGGAGCATCCCGATTGGCTGGTTCTCGATTTGGATCCGAAGGAGGCGCCGTTCGCGCACGTGGTGAGGGTGGCGCGCGCCCTGAAGGAGATCCTGGACGAGCTGAAGCTACCGAGCTACATCAAGACCTCGGGGGCGACCGGCTTGCATGTCCTGCTCCCGATGGGACACCGGTACACGCATGAGGAGACGCGCACCTTCGCGCGATTGCTGGCGATGCTCACCGTCGACGCCGTGCCGGAGATCTCGACGGTGACGCGCTCCATCCGCGGACGCGGCGGCAAGGTCTACGTGGACTTCGGGCAGAACGGGCGCGGCAACACCATCGTGGCGCCGTACTCGGTGCGACCCTTGCCGGGAGCGCCGGCCTCCTGTCCTCTGCGCTGGGACGAAGTGACCGCGCGGCTCGATCCGGCGCGCTTCACGATCCGCACGATCCCGGAGCGCTTCGAGAAGATGGACGATCCCATGGTTCCCGTGCTCGGGGCGGGCGTGGACGTGGCGTCGGCGCTTGCTTCGATCGAGCGACGCATGAACAAGAAGAAGGCCGTACCGAAGAAACGGCGCAAGCCATGACCGGCGCCACCGAGCTGAAGTTCCTGGCCAGCCGTTCGGCGGGGGAAGTCTCGGCGCTCCTCCGGCGCCCCGACGCCGCGCGCTGGATGCTGGTGATGGGGCACGGCGCGGGAGCGGGGATGCGGCATCGCTTCATGGAGGACGCCGCCACAGTACTCGCGGCCCACGGGATCGGGACGTTCCGGTATCAGTTCCCATACGTGGAACGAGGCTTGCGGCGGACCGATCCGCGACCGATTCTCCTGGCCACCGTTCGCTCGGCCGTGGCCGCGGCCCGCGCGGCGACCCCGGATCTGCCTCTCCTCGCCGGGGGGAAGTCCATGGGCGGACGCATGACCTCGCTTGCGCAGGCCCAGGAGGAACTGGAGGGCGTGCGGGGAATCGTGTTCTTCGGATTTCCACTGCATCCGGCCGGTGAGCCCGGCACGGAACGGGGCGATCATCTCGCGAGCGTCACCGCTCCCATGCTCTTCCTCCAGGGCACGCGGGACAAGCTGGCGGATCTGGGGCTCTTACGTCCGGTGATCGAGCGGCTCGGACGGAGGGGCACTCTGCATATCGTCGAGGGCGCCGACCACGGATTCGACGTCCTCAAGCGATCGGGTCGGACGCTGGCCGACGTGCTCGAGGATCTGGCTGTGACGGTGGAAGCCTGGGCGGGGCGGCACGTCAGATAACGTTGGACCGAAAGAGGAGTGCGCATGCGAATGCGGGCAGGAACCAGCGGATGGTCGTACAAGGAATGGAAGGGGTTCTTCTACCCCGAGAAGCTCGCGGCCAAGGACATGCTTCGCTACTACAGCGAGCGTTTCCCGACCGTCGAGGTGAACAACACGTTCTACCGGATGCCGAACACCGCAACTCTGGAAAGCTGGGCTTCGCAGGTGCCGGAGGACTTCACGTTCGTCCTCAAGGCGTCGAAGCGCATCACCCACGACAAGCGCCTCAAGGAGGTCGAGGACTCCGTGGAGTACCTCCTCCGCACGGCCGCCGCGCTAGGAACAAGGCTGGGCCCGTTCCTGGTCCAGCTTCCGCCGAACATGAAGAAAGACGTTCCGAGGCTCCGGGACTTTCTCGCGATCTTCCCCGCGCGCGCCGCCTTCGAGTTCCGTCACACATCGTGGCACGACGACGAAGTCTACGCCGCGCTGCATGAGAAGAATGCCGCCTGGTGCGTCGCGGACACGGGGGAGGCGGGGGACCCTCCGTTCGAGGCGACCGCCGACTGGGGCTATCTACGGCTGCGGCGGGTGGCCTACGAGGAGGGCGATCTCAAAACGTGGGCGGACCGGATTCGCGGGCCGGGCTGGAAGGAGGTCTTCGTGTTCTTCAAGCACGAGGAGGCCGGAACCGGGCCCAAGCTCGCCGCGCGCTTCATGGAGCTTTGCGGGGTGTCTCGGTAGAGGCGGCGATCCACGGGGCGACCGCGTCGATCTCCTCGGGGGCTAGCTCGTGGCCTCCGTCCGTCCAGCGCAAGTCGACCGCGGCGCCCGCCCGCCGGAGCCTCTCCGCCAGCGCCTCGACCCGCTCGATCGGCGCATAGGGATCGCGCCGGCCCGCTGCGACCAGCACGGGCTTGCCCGCGAGATCCGGCGACCGTGGAGGCTCGAGGGGCAGGATCGCGCGGAGGAGCGCCGCGCCGGCGAGAAGCCGAGGGTCGAGGAGGAGAATCGCCGCGGCGGTGTTCGCGCCGTTGGAGTAGCCGAGCGCGCGCACGCGGGCGGGGTCGAACCCATAGCGCTCCGCGGCCGCGCGCACGAACCGGCCCAGATCCCCGACGCGCCGGATCAGATCCGCCTCGTCGAACACTCCGACGTCGAGCCGCCGGAAGAACCTCGGCATCCCGTTCTCGAGCACCGGCCCGCGAGGCGAGAGGAGATTGGCCTCTGGCGCGAGGCGCCGCCCCAGCGAGATAAGGTCGCTCTCGTCGCCGCCCGTTCCGTGCAGGAGGAGAAGCGTCTCGCCGCTTGCGCCCGGCTCGAAGCGATGAATGAAGCCAAGGTCTGCCGCGCCGGCGCCCCGGGAAGGAGCGCTCACGTACTACCCGCGACCTTGGCGGGACGGGGCGGTGTGAGCGTGGGAAGCGCCGCTTCGATCTTGGCGCGCCGCGGCTCGAGCCACGGCGGAAGGACGAGCGACTCGCCCAGATGCGCCGGGTCCTCGTCCACGGCGAAGCCCGGGCCGTCGGTTGCCAGCTCGAAGAGGACTCCGCCCGGCTCGGTGAAGTAGACCGACTTGAACCAGAATCGGTCGATCACCGGCGTGGGACGCCGTGCCGCGGCCTCCACCCGCTTCCGGATCGCCAGCTGATGTTCCTCGTCGTCCACGCGCCAGGCGAGGTGATGAATGGAGCCCACACCCCAGAAGCCTCGCGGTGAGTCCGGGGTCTCGGCGAGATCGATGAAGGCTCCCGACCCGCCCTCGGCCACCGCGTAGCGATACCAGCCGTTCTCCGTGCCTACGTGGCGGAAGCCGAGGACTTCGGTCAGAAACGCCGCCGTGGGAGCGATCTTCTGCTCGCGCAGCCGCGCCCCGTGGAGTCCACGAATCTGATGCTCGACCGCGACGGGGCTCGATTCCGCCGGCGTGAATGGGCGGCTCGTGGCGGGATCGAATTCCACGAGAGCGACGTCGAGCCCGTGCGGATCCCGGAACTCGAGCGCCTTCTCCCCGAACCGGGTCTCCGCCGCCCCAATGGGCGCGCCGTAGCGTGTGAGACGCGGTTCCCAGAACGCGAGGCTGCCGCGTGGAACCGCCAGCGCCACCTCGTTCGCGAGCCCGTGGCCCGGCCGCGCCGGAGCCGCCTCGGCCCAGGGAAAGAACGTAAGGTCGGTGCCGGGATGTCCCTCGGCGTCGGCGTAGAAGAGATGGTAGGTCCCGGTGTCGTCCTGATTGACACTCTTCTTCACGAGCGCCATGCCCAGGATGCCCGCGTAGAAGTCGAGGTTTTCCTGCGCGGGCCCCGCGATGGCGGTGACGTGATGGAGCCCCGTGACAGTCTTCATGAGAGCAATCCTTTCGGGCCGGAGCGCGGTGGAGCCTGGACGAACGTGGACATCTGCCGATCTACCTTGGATGCGCGGCCGAGGCCCTGTGATTCAGGAACGGGATCATGAGCACCCTGAAGAGGGCGAAGGCGAGAATGTCCGCGGCCAGGATATACCACGGCCACGGCCCCATGACATCCAGGATGGAGGGGTGGGACGGCTTCGCGCGGAGGTAGAGGTAGTTCTCGTTCGCTACAATATCGATGACCGCGGCGATCGCGGCGTAGGCGTTCGTGAGCCAGAAGACCCGCACGTGCGCGCCGAGCCTGGGTCGGATCCCGAGACCAAATACAAGAACCGCCGCCGAGACCGCGACCCCGCCATGCAGCGCGAAGAAGGAAACACAGCGGTCGTCGGGGAATCCGCGGCTCACGTCGGGGGTGAGCATCGCTATGAGGGTTCCCGATAATCCCCAGAAGTAGAGGATTTCCACGGCGAGCTGCCGGCGGGTCAGAAGCGCCCATACGGCGATGAGAACCGCGAAGTCGCACAGATGGAGCGGGAGCACGTCGAGCCAGTCGAGCCGGCGGATGGGCAGAGCGTTCATGAAGGCGAAGACGAGGCCGCCCGAGAGGAGCGCGGCCAGGCCCAACCGGACTGACGCTGAAACGCGCGTGGAGCCGGGACGCTCCCGCCGGAGGAGCCGCGAGAGCGAGATCGCGACCACCGACAACACGAGCAGCGTTGCCACGTGCTCGAGTCCGAAACGCTCGAACGGTCTCACGTGGAGGAGTATCCTCTCGAATCGTCCTAATTTCCATCCGTGCGCCGCGTGCTATGCTTGCCGGAGATCGCCCGATCATCTCCCTCGGACCCGGAGGATCGCATGGCAACGACGGTCACCGCGGAAGCCTGGCCCGCGCTGCCCATCGAGAGTTGGAACGACACGCGCTCCACGCTCCACATGTGGACGCAGGTGGTGGGGAAGGTCTGCCTCGCGCTCACGCCCCTTACGAATCACTTCTGGAACATCGCGTTTCACCTGACGCCGCGCGGCCTTGTGACGCCGCCGATGACGGCCGGTGGCGGGACGTTCACCATCACATTCGATTTCGTCGCTCATCAGCTTGTGTTCCAGTGCTCCGACGGTCGCACAAAAACCAACCCGCTCCGGCCCCAAACCGTGGCGGATTTCTATCGCGAGACCATGACCACGCTCCACGACATGGGGATCGCGGTGCGCATCTGGCCGATGCCGGTCGAGATACAAACCCCCGTGCGCTTCGATGCCGACGTGGTCCATCGCTCCTACGATCCCGTGTGGGCGAACACCTTCTGGCGTGCGCTCCTCGCGATGAAGCCCGTCTTCGAGGGTTTCCGATGCCATTTCATCGGAAAGTGCAGCCCGGTGCATTTCTTCTGGGGCAGCTTCGATCTGGCGGTGACCCGTTTCTCCGGGCGCCGCGCGCCCGAGCGGCCGGATGCCGATTCCATCACGCGTGAGGCGTATTCGCACGAGGTGATCAGCCACGGATTCTGGCCGGGGCTCGGTCCGGGTATGGACGCCGCCTTCTACGCGTACGCCGCCCCCGAGCCTCCGGGCTTCAAAGAGGCACCGGTGTTGCCGAGCGCTGCCTTCTACAGCAAGGAATTCAACGAGTACTTTCTCCCCTACGACGCAGTGCGCCGGGCGGAGGATCCGGCGGCCGAGCTCACCGCGTTTCTGAACACCACGTACGATGCCGGCGCGCGGCTCGGGCAGTGGAATCGCGCGGAATTGGAACGGAGGTAGCTTCGATGGAAGGGCAATCGTGCGCCCACCTGAAGCAGATCAAGGACGTCAAGCAGGCC
The DNA here is from genome assembly GCA_041486775.1 of Candidatus Eiseniibacteriota bacterium. GTDB lineage: Bacteria > Eisenbacteria > RBG-16-71-46 > SZUA-252 > SZUA-252 > WS-7. The sequence goes on from JBGPMB010000066.1 coordinate 10,741, forward strand.
GCGAAGAGAGAATGCGAGGAATGCGTCCGGATCGGCTCCGAGTGGGTGCACCTGCGCACCTGCCAGTCGTGCGGCGTCACGCTCTGCTGCGATTCCTCTCCGAATCGGCACGCCAGCAAGCACGCGCGGGTGAGCAAACACCCGGTGGTAGCCTCGGCCGAGCCCGGCGAGCGGTGGCTCTACTGCTTCCCGGACGACGCCTTCATCGAGTACTAGCGCCCTGCCTCCTTCCGACGCCATTCTAGAACGCCTCCGCGTGCTCGAGCCCCTCACGCGCCCGCTGGAACCCGCGGCCGCCGAGCGGTCGAGGCTCACGGGAGCCGCGGTCGCGCACGCCGATTCGTTCCTGCGATGGATGGACACCGCGCCGGCGTACGGGCCCGACCAGGGCTCGGCTGCCGCGATCGAAGAGGCTCCCATCGGGCGCCATCCGATTGGAATGGAGCGCGCCCTCTCGATTCTGGCGCGCCACGTCGACGACCAGGGGCAGAACACCACGGCCGCCGGATTCTTCGCCTACATCCCGGTCGGGAGCATCTACCACGGCGCCGTGGCCCAATACTTAGCCGCGGTCACGAATCGATTCTCGGGTCGCTATGCTGCCTGCCCGGGCGCCGTGCGGATCGAGAACCAGGTGCTGGCCTGGCTCGCCTCCGTCGTGGGCTACCCGGAGACGTGCGTGGGGAACCTTACGTCCGGCGGCAGCATGGCGAACCTGAGCGCGGTGGTCGTCGCACGGGAGGCCGCGGGGCTCAAGTCGCGCGACGTGGAGCGCGCCGTGGTGTACATGACCGAGCAGGCGCACCACTGCGTCACAAAGGGCTTGCGGATCGCGGGGCTGGGAGAGTGCATCGTGCGGAAGATTCCGATCGACGATCGCTTCCGCATGATTCCCGGGGAGCTGGAGGCCGCCATCGCGGAGGACACCGGGGCGAACCGGATCCCGCTCCTCGTCGTCGCGACCGCGGGCACGACCGACACCGGCGCCGTGGACCCCCTCGAAGAAATCGCGACGATCGCGGCACGGCACCGTGTCTGGTTCCACTGCGACGCGGCGTACGGCGGGCCGTTCGGTCTCTGCGCGGAAGGGAAGAAGATCCTCCGGGGCATCGAGCGGTCGGATTCGGTCGCTCTCGATCCCCACAAGGGGTTTTTCGTTCCCTTCGGGCTCGGGGCGATCCTGGTCAAGAATGCCGACGCCATGCGGGGGGCGTACTCCTACAGCGCGAACTACATCCCGCGAGACGAGGATCCCCTGAGCGAACCCTCGCCCGCGGATCTCTCGCCGGAGCTGAGCAGGCCGTTTCGGGCGCTGCGGCTGTGGCTGCCCTTACAAGTCCTGGGAACGGCGCCGTTCGAGGCAGCCCTGGAGGAGAAGCTTCTGCTCGCGCGGTATGCGCACGCGCGGCTTCGCGAGATCGAGGGAATCGAGGTCGGCCCGGAACCCGACCTGTCGGTGGTCGTATTCCGGGCGGTCCCGCGTCGCGGCGATCCCGATGAGATGAACGCGCGGCTGGAGCGGGCGATCCTGGAGGACGGCCGGGTCTCCCTTTCCTCCACCACGCTCGGCGGCGCGCGCTATCTGCGCCTGGCGGTTCTCGCACCCCGCACGCACAAGGCCGCGGTCGATCTCGCGATCCAGCTGGTGGGGGAAAAGATCGAGGCTCTCGCGGCGGTCTGACCCCCCCCTCCGCGAGCGGGATCGCGGATTACGCGGCCGCTCTTCCCGTCTTTCCGTCGGGCGAGTCGGATTCCGTCGCGTCGCCGGCGACGTCCTGGCTCTCGGCGCTCGTCGCGGGCCCCGCAATCGGCACCTCGAAGATCATCCGCGTCCCGCTGGGGGCGCGGTTCTCGGCCCAGATGAGACCTCCGTGCGACTGGACAATCTCCCGGCAGAGGGGAAGCCCCAGACCGGTTCCTCCCGCCCCCGTCCGGTTGTTGCTCGCCTGCGAGAAGCGGTCGAACACCAGCTCCAGCTCGCCGGATGGGATCCCTTTTCCCGAATCCTCGACCACCACACGCGCCATGGATCCAGCGCGCGCCACCCGCATGCTGACCTTTCCATCTGCGGGCGTGAATTTCGCGGCGTTCGAGAGGAGATTCCGGAATACCTGGCGCAGCCTCATCCGGTCCGCCCTGACGGGCTCGAGACCGGGATCGACCTGGAAATCCAAGTCGATTTTGCGCTCCTGGTAGAGAGTCGTGAATTCGTCGACGGCTTCCTGAGCCACCTCCTCCAGCGTCAGCTCGGCGAACTCCATCTTCATGCGGCCCGATTCGAACTTCGCCAGATCGAGCAGGTCGTCCAGGAGGGACATGAGGGTTCCGCCGCACGATGCGATCTGCTTGAAGTAATCGAGCAGCTCCTCCCTCGGACCGGCTGCCGCGTCTTCCATCCCGAATCGCGAGAAGCTGACGATTCCGTGCATCGGGGTGCGCAGCTCGTGCGAGATGTTCGCGAGGAACTGCTGCTTCGCGCTCGCGGCGGCCTCGGTGGCTTCCCGGGCTTCGATGAGATGCCCACGCTGGGCGAAGAAATCGCGCACCAGCCGCGCCAAGTCGCCGAACTCGTCGCCCCGCGCCATCAGACGGTAGAGCGGGGAGGGGTTCTCGGTCCGGAGCGAGCCGGTGATGAGGGCCAGCGGGTTCGCCACCCACCGCGTGAGGACGAGCGAGACGCCCACAAAGAGGAGCAACGCGCCGGCCATCAGGAGCATGACGAACATGTGGAGGGCGGCGTGCACGCGTGGCGCGGCGGGGTAGTTCGTCTTGTAGTCGAGGATCGCGACCTGCGAGCCATGGATGTCGTTGAACGGCAGGAGGAGCCGGATGTCCCCGGTCTCGCTCGAGGCGGTCGAGCCCGTGGACCCCGCCGCGTCCAGAGACAGGGAGACATCGCCGTCCACGAGCGACGACAGGTCCGAGATCCTGGCGGGTGTCCACAGACGTCCGATGATGTAGTAACCCGCGGACGGCGTCTTCCGCTGGAAGTCGGAGGATGGTTGGATGGAAGAG
>JBGPMB010000067.1:0-13754 GCA_041486775.1 Candidatus Eiseniibacteriota bacterium
AATTCCCGACGGTCCACTCCGCGGTGAAGGTCCCGTCGCTCGCGGTCACGTCCCCGTGCGTTCCGTCGTCGTACATGAAGATCCGGATGCAATCGTGCGGGCCGGGGAACGCGTGCTCCTCGACCGGCGCGTGGAGGTAGACGAAGGTCGGCGGGGAGTACCCGTGATCGGTGTTCGTGACCGCGGCCTCGACTTTCACCGTCTCGCCCTCGCGGAAGAGCGGCAGCTCGCCGGTCCGGCGCCCCAGCGAAAGAAGCGCCGAGGGATCCGTGATCGTGATGTGGGTCTTCTCCCCCGTCAACGTGACGGAGTGGATGGTGACCGTCTGGCGGGAGGGATCGATCATCTCGAAATCGATCGGAGAAACCGCCGCCAGTCTCCAACCGAATACCGAGTCGTCGGAGGTGCTGTCGGGGTGGAACCAGATCTTCTTGAAGAGAGCATAGCGCGTCTTCTGGTCTTGCAGGGGCTTCCTGCCGGGATTCCGGACACCGTCGTCCGTGAGATCCACCAGGAAGAACCCGTCGAACTTGACGTTCACCTTCACGAAGGCCGAATCGCTGTCGGGTGGGATGATGAACGTGACGGTGCGGACGGGAGGATGATGCGGCGGAATGCGCCAGCGACCCCAATGGACCGCGGTGATGGCGGTGCTGTCCGTCTGCGCGGACTGAGCCCCGGAGGGAGCGGCCATCGCGGTTGTCGCATCGCCGGAGAGCTCCCCGTCGTCGTCGAACGAGATGGCGAATTCGGGGGCGGTGGCGATCAAACCCTGGATCGCGGCTTGGTTGGTGCTCTGCTGGTTCAGCGCCGGCTTCACGGTGCCGGAGCCGTTGGTGCTACAGCCTGCGAGAAATAAGATCGAGAGAACGGGGAACGCTGCTACGAGGCATCGACGCATGATCATGGGCACCCTCCAAGATGTCGATTACACACAGGGAAGCTAGGTTGCCCGGGTCCGGCACCCGAGACGAGACTTGTACCCTAATGCACTCCGCGTGCCGGGCTTTGGTTCCAGGCCGCGGACGATCGCGAAGCCGGCACAAGTAGCTGGCACTGAGGGGAATACGAGGGAGGAGAGCGTTTGTGACGGGGTGCCGCGCAGCGGCCGGGCGCCCCGAGGAGTGTCACCTGGCGGCCACGGTGTTACCCCGTCGCCACACGCGGTCCGCCACCCAGAAGAGCACGCTCACCGCGAGCCCCGCGTAAATGGGCTCCACACCGAAGAGATACGCGCCCCCGGAGCCCGGCCGGTATTTCGACAGCAGCCACCCCAGGGCGACCCCTCCACTCACCACGATGCACCACGCCGCGACGGCGGGACGCATGCGGAGCCTCGGATGGTACGAGCTCGCGATCGCCACCAAGAGCGCGGGGACACCGACCGAGCCCACGTCGTGCCATAGATCGACGGCCGATTGGAAGAAGAGCGCCAAGACCACCGCGAGCACCGCGGTCACCAGGAATCCGATCTGCGAGTACAGGTTCACCCGCGACTCGTCCGGATCACGGCGCAGACGCCAGATGAGGTCGCGCCCGAAGTTGACGCCCCCGATGAACGTGTAGCCGTCCACCGTGGACATCACCGTGGCGAGGAGCCCCAGGTAGAAGATGCCCTGCAGGACGGGCGGAAGGAACGTGATCGCGAGCGCCGGGTAGGACTCGACGGGGTTGGCAAGATTCGGCAGGAGCGCGCGGGCGTAGATGCCGGTGAAGGTGGTGAGAAAGTCGAAGAGCATCCAGAAGCCGATCGCGATGAGAACGCCGCGTTGGGCCGTCTTCTCGTCCTTCGCGGCGAAGCAGCGCTGGTAGAAGGCGGGCTCGACCAGGGTTTGCAGCGCGATGAAGTACCACACGAAGATGTACTGGGGCGAGTTGCCCCCGTGCCACACGAAGTGGGTCGCGGGCGTGTGCGCGTGCAAGAACCCCATTCCCCCGAAGCGAAACGCCAGAAGCGGCAGCGCGATCATGAAGCCCAGATACATGAGCACGAACTGAACGTTGTCCGCGTTCACGACCGAACGCATGCCGCCGCGGAAGGAGTAGACCGTGGAGAGGAACGTCCCGATCAGGATGGCGGGGAGCAGGCGCCATCCGAAGATCATCTGGACCAGGATCCCCAGCATGAGCACGTAGGGCGCGGGCGAGGAGAGGACCTGGATCACCCCCGCTCCCAGGAGCGCCGCGGGCCGTCCGTACGCGAGGTGGAGCTGGTCGGGAACCGTGAAAAGCTCCGAACGGCGCGCCCGGCGCGCGAAGAAGATCGCGAAGAGGGCGGCGCCCAGGTAGTACGGCACGCCGAACACGATCCAGTTCGAGATGCCGTAACGGTAGGAGTACTCCCCGACCCCGAGCACGCCGCCGTACCAGGTGGAGACGAGGGAGGCGACGAAGGACGGAAGGGCGAGCGTGCGCCCCATGAGGAGGTACTCCACCGGCCCTCGCCGCGCGACCCCGAAGAGCCGCACGCCCACGTAGATCAGAAAGAGCGCGTACGCCCCGATCAGGGCGAGATCGACGGGATGGAGCGCGGCTCTCAGAACTCCGCCTTGAGGCTCACGAACACGTTCCGCGTCGCCGCGGGATAGAAGTACGGCACCTCGTCGAATACGTATCCGGCCGTCTCGTAGCGCAGCCCGGTCAGGTTCATGCCGCGGATCTCGAGCAGGAGCCGGCGCGCCTCGATCGGCTTGAATCCGCCGGCGCCTCCCAGCTCGAAGGAGAGGAGCCCGTTCAGGACCGCGTGCTCCTCGATCAGCTTCTTCTGGTAGCCCGGAGCGGCGCGGAGGGCGGGGTCCTTCCGGTTGTCCTCGGAGTTGTCGAGGAACTGCCACCCCACCTCATTCACGGTCAGCGCGGCGCCCGCGCCGTGCTTGCGGAAACCCAGCGTGAGGTTCGCCATCCGATCCGGGAATCCGGCGATGGTATTCCCGCTGAAGTCGTTCACCGTCGTGGAATCCACGAACTCGTGGTATTCCGCGAAGCGGTTCCGGCTCAGCGACACGTTCCCCGAAACCGTAAGCCCGCTCGAATGCGTCACGCCTCCCTCGATCTCGATCCCCTTGTGGGTCGACCGGGCGGCATTGCCGGTGAGCGGCACCCCCAAGAGATCGATCTGGCCGTTCGGCACGATCTCGTCGCGGAAATCCATCCAGAACCCGGTCAGCTTGAGGTAGGAATTCCCCGCGCGATACCCCACGCCGGTCTCGTAATCGTTCAGCCGCTCCGGGTGGATGAGCGGGTCCTGATAGATGTGGTTCGCCACGTCCACGACCCGGAAGAGCGGCGCCGCACTCGGGTCGTCCGCGGCGTAGAGCTCGCTCAGGATCGGCTCGGTCCGGGTGTGGGCGTAGCTCCCGAACACGTTCCAGCGCTCCGTCGCGTTCCAGTTCGCGCCCATGCGCGGGTTCAGGAACGAGTAGGTCTGGTGGAAGTCATAGCCCGAATAGAGATCCTTCCCGATGGCGTACCGCGTTTGCCGCCATTGCAGGCTTCCCGTCAGCTTGAGATCCGGGCGGACGGAATACGCCTCCTGCGCGAATCCCGAGAGAGCGCGGACGCGACCCGTGTAATCGTAGAACACGTGGTTGGGCTCGGTGCCGAGGGGCAGCGCCTGCGCCCAGGACAGCTCGCCCCAGTGCCGTCCCTCGTGCTCGCGCCATTCGGCGCCGGTCGTCAGCTCTCCCTTGCCGTGCGTGAACCGGGCGCGGGGGATCCATCCGTAATGCCGGTCCCGCACCCAGAGACGCTGCGTCATGTCGGAGCCGGTCACGAGGAACCGGCCGTCCGGCTGGGCCACCGGGGCGCCGGTCGAATCCACCGCGTAATAGGTCGCGGGAAAGAGCGAGTCCGAATCCACCTCGAAGTCCGGGAGGCGGCGCGACGCGAAGGTCTGCGGGCCGTACGGGAAGTCGTCGTAGTAGCCCTTCCCCGGGAAGAAGAACGCCGACGACGTGAGCGCCGTCCGCTCGCCCAGCTTCACGTTCTGGATCAGCTCGTAGTGAGGCTCGAAGAAATTGTCGGTCTCGTCTCGCCAGTTGAGCGGGTTCAGCTTCCGATCCTTCGTGGCGTCCCCCGTGATGAGGCCGTCCAGGTAGGAGCGGTCCACGGCGTAGTACGCGAGGTGCAGCCGCTCGGGGCCGCCGTAGAAATTGATCTGCGTCGTGACCGAGGGATCGATGCGCGCCGCGGTGAAATAGTAGGACCAGAGCCGCGACCAGGACATCTCGCGATAGCCCTGCGATTCGATCCGCGAATAGCGGCCCGCCAGGGCATAGCGGTTGTCGAGGAGCCCGGACTCGTACTGCATCGAGAGGCGCTTCGTGTCGTAGCTCCCCCCGCCCGCTTCGAACGAGATGCGGCGCTCCGTGGGGATCGTCATCGTCTCCAAGTTCACCGACCCGCCCACCGCGCTCGCGCCGTAGAGGGCGCTCCCGGCGCCGCGCTGCACTTGAAGATCCTGCGCGCTCGAGAGGAGGTCCGGATGGTCCACCCAGTAGACCTCGTGCGATTCGGGGTCGTTCAGGGGAATGCCGTTGATCGTCACGGCGACGCGCCGCTGCACGAAGCCGCGAATCTTCACGTAGGAGTACCCGATGCCGTTTCCCGCGTCGGAGTAGGAGTAAACGCCTGGAAGTTCCTGTAAAAGCATCGGCACGTCCTGCGCCCAATAGCTCTGCAAGATGGCCTTGCGGTCGAGGTCGGTGAACGCGACAGCCGAGCCGCGCTCGGTCGCGCGCGTGGTCGTGACCTCGAGCGGGGGCACGGGGATGGGGCGCGGCACTAGGTGAAAGACCGCCTCGGCCGTGCTATCCGCAACGTCGACCTTGATCCGCTGTGTCTCGTATCCCTGACGAGACGCTTCGATATCCCAGTTGTCCAGCATGACACCGGTCAGGTGGAACTCGCCGCCGCGGTCGGTAATGGCCTCGCGCCCAAGGGGTGGGATAGTTCGTACACGGGCCTCTGGAATCGGGTCGCCGGTGTTGGCGTCGAGCACGCGGCCATAGAGAGTCCGCACACCTGCCTTGATGGGTGCGGCGCCCGCGGGGGTTGAAAGAATCAAGCAAGCCACGACCAGAAACGACCGAGCCCAGGCCTTCATCGACAGCACCATCCTTCCCGAAAATGAACGAGCCGCGCACCGAAGGGCACGCGGCACAGTCCGGAAGGATCAACTGTCCCCGTTTCCCTACGCTGGCATGACCCAGATCAGGTTATTAGGGTTTGCTCTCAGGCCGGTTTTCTTCCGGCCACCCCTAACGGTTATCCCGATCATTGTGCCGGGGTGTGGGGCTGTCAAGCGGCGTTATTGCGTGGCGAACGCGGCGGGCTCGGAAACTTCGGTGTGATCCGGAAGCAAAACGGTAACTTTCCAGTGATACACGGTTTGTGGCGCGATCGGGAAGGCCTTCTCGTGAGGGATGACCCAGGAGTTCCCCGGCAGAACCGGACTCGTGAAGAGCGAATCATCCGCGGGGGTCATGACGGTGATTCGATATCCGGTCGCGTGGGGCACATCGCGCCAGTCGAGACGCACGCGTCCCGGGATCGAATAGATGGAATGCATCTCGTAGAGAATGGCCCCCTGGTCCGGCACATGGGGAACGGGCTTTCCGTGCAGGGTCGCGCGCGGCGCGACGAACCCGAGATAGAGCCCGCTCGCCGCCGTCAGCAGTGTGAACCCCGCGATCGCCAGGACCGAAGCCACTTCCCTGCGGTTTGCCATCATCCCCCTCCGATGCTAGGCTCGCGGTGCGGCCACGTCCGAGCGACGCAGCATACCAAAGGTAGACCCACCCAAGCGCGATGCGATACGCCGTCATCCTCGCGAACGGAATGCCCCCCGCCGCCGAAATCCTCCGCCGCGCCCTCGCGCGGTCTGAGCTCTTCCTTTGCGCCGACGGCGGCGCGAACGCGGCCCGCGGATTCGGTGCGCGGCCCGATGCCATCGTCGGCGACCTGGATTCCGTCGCGCCGGAGACCCTGGCCCACTTTACGGGCGTAACCCAGGTCCGTGACGCGAGCCAGGACCGCACCGACAACGAAAAGGCGATCGACTACGCGCTTTCCCGGGGCCCCTTCGACGAGATCACCCTGCTCGGCGCGAGCTCCGGACGTCTCGATCACGTGGTCGGCCATATCGGGTTGCTCCGGAAGTACCTGGGGCGCGTGCGACTGGTGATGGAGGATGAATCGGAGCGCGCGTACCTGGCCCAGGGCGATGTGAAGCTCGACGGCCCGCTCGGCGCCGTCGTCTCCTTCTTTGCCGTTGGCGCTCCGGTGGAGCACGTGACCACCGAGAACCTCCGCTTTCCTCTCGTGGATCGCACGCTGGACCTGGGGGTGCAGGATTCCATCTCGAACGTGATCGATGGCGTCCCCGCCTGGATCCGATCCAAGCGCGGGCATCTCCTCGTCATTGAAACGAGGACTGCGTAGAGCGTCCCCGTACGACCGAGATGACGACCGTCGTGCCCAGACCCTCTCCGGGGCTCTCCACCTTCACCGTGCCCCCCATCATATCCAGTAGCTCCTTCACGATGACCAGCCCCAGCCCGCTGCCTCCGAACTTGCGCGTCATGGAGGCATCGGCCTGGGAGAATTTCTGGAAGAGGAACTCACGCCGCTCCACCGGGATTCCGATGCCGGTGTCGCGCACTTCGATGTCCACGTAGGGAGATCCCTCCGCTGTCTGGACGGAGACCGAAACGGAGCCGCCCTTCGTGAACTTGACCGCGTTTCCGACCACGTTGACCAGAATCTGACGAAGCCGCGACGCGTCGGCCTGGACGAGAAGCTCCGGGTCCACTTCCCCCCGGCGCAGATCCAATCCCTTCTCGCGGGCCTGGACCTCCAGCGCCTCGTACACGTCCGCGAGAATCGGCCCGAGCTTCACCTCCTCCAGCTCCACCTCGAGGCGGCCCGCCTCGATCCTCGAGAGGTCGAGAACGTCGTTGATGAGGTTCAGGAGATGCCGGCTGCTGGTGAGCGCGTGCTGCAGGAGCTCGGTCTGTTCGGTTTCGTCCTGGCAGAGCCCATCGACGACCAGGTTCAGGAAGCCGATGATCGAGTTGAGCGGCGTCCGGAGCTCGTGCGACATGTTCGCGAGGAACTCGCTCTTCATCCGGTCCGCCGCGCGCAGCCGCTCCACCACCTGCTCCAGCTGATCGTTCTTCTCCTGGAGCTCCGTCTCGTGCTCCCGCACCGACTCGACCAGCCGCGCGTTCTGGACCGCGGTGCCGATCTGGTAGCTGATCGCCCGCAGAAGGTCCGATTCGCGCGCGGAGAGCTTTTCCCCGGCGATGCTCAGGATCGAGATCACGCCGACGACCTCGTCCCTCGCGAGGAGCGGCATGTGGACCACGGTCGCGATGCTCCGGTCCAATAGCTCCGACTCCGCCACCAGCTCGCGCGTCTGCATGGCCTGGATCACGGCCGGGTTGATGGCGTCGGGGATCATGCGCGGCGAGAGCTTGATGGACGGATTGAGATAGCTCGCCTCGCCCACGAGATGGAGCGCCGATTCGCGCGAGTCATAGCGCTGGATCCAGCACGCGTCCATGCCCAACCCCTCGACCACCTGGCGGCTGACGGCGGCGAGCATCTCCTGGGGGTCATGGCTGCTCCCCGTCGCGACCGCGATCGCCGCGAACGCCGCGAGCTCCTGGGCGCGCCGGAACGACTCCGCCTCGATCCAGCGCTGCTGGCCCATCTCCACGACGGTGGCGATGTAGCGCACCGGGGCGCCGTCGGTTTCCGGCACCGAGGTGATGGCGAGCATCATCGGGCACGAGTCGCCGAGGGAGGAGCGGAAGTCCACCTCGCCGATCCAGCGGCCGTCCTGGTCGACCTCCTGGAAGATGCGGTCCTCGAGATCGCCCGCCTCTTCCGACCACAGGAAGCGCCGGAGGAAGGAGCCGGGCAGAATCGAAGCGCTGATTCCCGCGAGGTTCGAGAGGGCCTCGTTCACGGCAATGATGCGCCGATCGGCCCCCAGCAGGATGCTGCCCACGTGCGAGCGGTCGAAGTTCTCGCGCAAGGCTTCGCCCAGACCCTGGATCTGGGCAGAAGCGCTCGGCACGACCTGTCGAAGCGGAGCCATCGAGAGGAAACCCCCCGGACGCGGTGAGCCTATTGGGCTCCACGACTTATCGTCTTCTTGGGGGCGCATCTACAGCCGTTTTCCGGGTGGGGCTGGACGGGGGCGGGCGTGGAGGTTATCCTGCCGCCCGGCGCCGGGCTTAGGGAGGCGGAAACCCAAAGGGGGACACCGATGACCAAGGTTTCGGCTGGGGTCCTGGCGGGGATTCTTCTCGGACTCCTGTACGGCCTCTACAACGCCCGCGGCGAGGCGACCGCAACGGCCCTCTCGGCCAGCCTCCTGGGCCGTTCCTCGCAAGGCATCATCAACGGAGTCCTGGCCGCCTACGCCAACAAGGGGGCAACACCTCTCTGGCGCGGGGCGCTCTGGGGCGCCCTCATCGGCCTGGCGCTGGGCGTCCTGGCGGGACTCGCCTCGCACTCCATCGTGAACGCGCTCCTTCCGTCCGCCGTTCTCGGGCTGGGGTGCGGCCTGGCGACCGCGAAGGCGAAGCGCTAAACCGCTAACGCGACGGGGCTGAGGGCGATGCCTTCCCTCCCGCCGCCTCTTCCTTTCCGACCGCCACGCGCGTATATCGTCCCGCGGCGAAGTATTTCCGCGCCGCGGCCGTCAGCTCCGCAGCCGTGACTTTCCGGATCATCTCGGGATAGCGGTCCGCGTACTCGTAACCCAGCCCCGACGCCTCGTAGAGGCAGAGCCTTCCCGCCTGGGACGCGTCGTCCTGTGCTCCGAGGTAATAGCGCGAGAGAGTCTTCTGGATGATCCCCTGGAGATCGGCCGGGGCCACGCCCTCGCCGGTCACGCGGGCCACGTCCTCCAGCACGCCTGCCGAGACCATCGGGAAATTGGACGGCGTCACGCCCATCTCGTTCTGCGCCGACATCTGCCCGAACCGGTCGGACATGTAGAACCAGGAGCGGTAGGCGACACCCTTTTCGTAGACGTACTTGAAGAAGACCCGATCCCCGATCAGGTTCACGGCCAGCTTCAGCGGCACGTAGTCGGCATCGTGCATGGTGCACGCGGGCCACCCCGTGTTGTATGTGACCTGCTCCTGGTCCTTGTTCACGAACACCACGCGGCTCTCTTGTGGAGGCTCGTCCCGCGCGGCCTCCATCGGCACCGGGATCCCCGGGCGAAGCCTCGCCAAGGACCGCCGGGCGGATTCCAGCGTGGACTTGGCGTCGAAGTCCCCCACGATCGCGACCACGAGGTTCTTTCCGGAGAACATGGCTTCGTAGGCGTGTCGAATGTCCGCGAGCTGGATCTTGGCCAGAGTCGTCGTGTCTCCCGCGACGGGATTGCGATAGGGAGAACGGGTGAACAGCGCCTTCTGGAACTGGACGTTCGTGTAGTCGAACGGGCGGTCCCCCAGACTCCGCGCCTGCTGCATGAGGTCCTCGCGAACCTTGGCGACTTCGCTCGCGGGGAAGGTGGGCTGGGTGACCACGTCGCGGAAGATGTCCCACGCCTTCGCGAAATTCTTGGACGGCGCCTGCCAGGTGACCACCGCGGCATCGGGAGTTCCTTCCGCCTCGAGCGTCATGCCCAGCGCGTCGGCCCGCTCGGAAATATCGCGTGCGCTCATGGAGCCCGCGCCGCGACGGAGCAGCGTGGCCGCCATGTTGGATACGCCCGCGAGACCTTCCGGCTCGATCCACTGGCCGCCGCGGGCCACCGTCGTCACCGCGACCACCGGCGTGGAATGGTCCTCCTTGAGAAGCAGCGTGAGACCGTTCGGAAGCACTTCCTTCTGCAGGCCCGCCGTCGAAGCCAGGGCGGTCTGGGTCGGCCATCCCTCACGCCAGGGTGCCAGCATCGCCGTGATCTCGCTCTCGGAGGGGCCGGTCGAACCGGCCGGGCGGATGACGGAGTAGGACGCGAGGTCCGCGGCGAGGTACTTCCTCGCGACGCGCTGGAGGTCCTCGGCCGACACGCTGCCGATGAGCGAGGGCCAGAGCGGCTCGAGCGACACATCCGACATGATCCCGAATAAACAGAGGCGCTCCGCGTGGGAGAAGAAGCGCTCCGAGGCGAACGCGTACTTGTTCTCGAGGCCCGACTTCACCCGCTCCAGCTCCGCGGGTGAAACCGTCCCCGTCGCGAGCCGCTTCAGCTCGTCGCGGATGAGCCCGAACACCTTCGCCTCGTTCGCGGGAGGAAGCTCGCACGAGACGAAGAACATGCCCGGGTCCTTGCGCACCTCGAGCTGGGCGTCCACGGTCGTGACCAGGTTCTCGCGCTCCTTGAGAGCCTTGTACAGGCGGGACGAATTCCCCTCTCCGAGCAGCGACGCGAGCACGGTGAGCGCGGGCGCGTCCGGGTCGGAGTAGGGAGGCACGTGGAAGCCCACGTAGGTCCATGTGCTGGGCGTCTTCATGGACTCCACGCCCATGCGGAATTCGGTCTGAGGCTTCTCGGTCAAGCCCTGCTCGAAATCGTCTCGTCCGCGCTTGTATCCCGCGTATGCCTTCGCGAGCTTGGCCTTGACCACGCCCGAGTCGAAGTCTCCCACCACCGTGAGGATCATCTGATTCGGAACGTAGCGTTCGTCGTAGAAGGTCTTGAACGTCGCGAGCGTCGCGTGCTCGATCACATCCCTCAAGCCGATCGTGTCCCGCTTGTACGGATGGTCCCGGAACATGAGCCGCTCGATCTGGTAGTAGACCTTGTAGTCGGGCCGGTCTTCGCCCTGCTTGTACTCCGACATCACGACTTCCCGCTCCTTGTTCACCTTCTCTTGCGTCAATTTCAGATTCATCCACGCGTCCACGGAGCGGTCCAGCGCTTCGTCGAAGTTTTCCTTCGGCGCCGTGAACCCGTAGCAGGTGTAGTCGTTCGTGGTGTAGCCGCCGGTCTCCTCCCCGATCCGCTGCATCTGTTTGCGGAATTCCAGCTCGCCCTGCTTCAGCGAGCCGCCCCGGAAGATGAGGTGTTCGTAGTAATGGCTCAGGCCCGAGAGCGCGGGGGTCTCCGTGCGGCTCCCGCCGTTCACGAAGATGCACGCGGCCACGAGCGGCTTGGAGTGGTTCTCGACCAGGACGACGCGGAGCCCGTTCGGGAGGGTCTCGCGGCGGATCGTTTCTGTGGCGGAGGCGCCGCTGGGCGCGGCGAGCGCCGGAGCCAGGATGAGGCCCAAGAGAGCGGCGAACGTGGATCGGAAACGCATGAAGCCCCCTGTCGGAAACGGCACGGCCCCGCGCGTCGCGGGGCCGGCATCGTGTGACGCATGGGCCTCGGCGGCCCTAGATCACTTGGTTTTCTGCAGCACCCCGAGAACCTCTCCGGCCACGGGGAACCGCCCTACCGATTTCTTGGAAAAGATGAGCTTGCCGTCCACGGTGACGTCGAAGACCCCGCCGCTCCCGGGGACCAGTTTGGAATCAACACCTAGGCCCTTCTTCAGCTCGGCCGCCAAACTGGCGGCCTTGTCCTGATAGCCTCATTCGGTGCAGTACTTGATCTCGATTTTCATGAGAACCATTCTCCGCCCCGCCCCGAGGGAAGTCAAGTCACCGGAAGACGCCCAGGAGAAGGATCTCGCCGGTCCAGACTGTGAGGTACGCGGCGATGAGGGCGACCGCGAGGGCGAGACGCTCTCGCGTGAATGCGGCAGCGCGAGCAGGAAGATCAAAACGAGATCGGAAGCGATTCCAGCGAGACGAGCCATCGGGCGCGCCATGGTTCCTTTCCCGGCTCGGGACGGCCGACCCAGATCGGCACCGTGAGGCGGACGGGACCGATGACGTAGCCCACCCCCGCGTCCGCGAGCGTGCGACCGATGATACCGCGCGCCGCCTCCGCGGGCACGGCCTCCGCGTCGCCCGATTCACCGAGCCCCGTGGTCTCGACCCGCCCGAGATCACCGAAGAGCGAGACCGGCAGCGTGGGAATATCGAGATCTGCGTTCAGGCCCCACACGCGTTTTCCGAGCGCGACCCGTCCGCGGTAGCCGCGGAGACCGCCTCCACCCTCCACCCAGTAGTGCCCCGACGCGAGGAGAGGACCGCGATCGTTGAGGTAGTAGCGGCCCAGCGAATCCACGCGATTCCCCTCGGCGGCGTCGAAGAGAAGCTCGCGCGGGGGGCGGGCGAACGTGGAGCCCGCGAAGAGCCTCCACGAGAAGTGCGCGTCTCCACGCGCCAGGAGGTCAAGCCGCTGCCGTGCCTCGACGGAAATCCGCTCGTAGTGGAAATCCGGGTCGGGACCGGGATCGCCGCCGCGGCGAAATACCGAAGACCCGCCGCGGAGATCCAGCGCGACATGCTCCGCGCGGCGCGGTCCCTTGGTGTCCAAGGCGAAGAGCGCTTTCCCATGGAGGCCCCGTCCCGGCGACCAGTAGCGCGGATCGACGGGTGCCAGGTCATACCGGTCGCGGTAGTCCAGGGAGAGCCGCCATTCCCGGATGGGATGGCGTCGCCCGGGCGCCGTCGCGAGACTTCCCGCGTGCCCTCCCGCGCGCAAGAGCCCCGCGTCTCGGGCGGCCGCGAGGCCCAGCTGTCCGCGCGCCCCCAGCTCGCCCACGCGCCGGCTGGCCCAGCCGCCCAGCGAGAGGTCGCCGCGCCGCGTGCCCATCGTCACGTTCCCTCCCGCGGCGAGGACTCCATCGGGGAAATCGTTCGAGGGGAGATACCGGCCCATCGTCCAGACTCCGAGCCGCGCGCCCTCCGCGCGTCCGTGCCAGACCATGGGACCGTAGAGAAACGTCATCGCATCGGAGGAACTGAAGTCGAGGAGCGGCTTCAGGCGAAGCGGCGGGCCGCCGGTCCGATTGTCGAGCCGGTTCAATTCGATCACCTGGTGGTCGGGATCCAGAACCACGCTCGCCAGGCGGCGCTCGCCGGTGAAGACGACGGTCGTGTCTCCTTGCCCCGGGCGGACGAGCTTTCGCTCGCGGGTCCCGTCCGCGAAGCGTCCCTCCACGGTCACCGGAAGCACCGGCTCGCCCTCGCGGCGCACGACCACGCTGGCGAGACGCTTCCCGCCGGCCTCCCGGCGCCGGATTCCGCCGACGGAGTAACTCGCGATGCCGGTGCCCTCGAGCCAGGGCCGAAACCAACCCTCGAGGTCTCCTCGCCAGGCCTTCCCGGCCGCCGCCACCACGTCGGCGGGACGGGGATGTCGCAGCAGATTGGCCCGGTAGTACTCGCGCAGAAAAGCGTGGAACGTCGGGTCTCCCATGTACGCGGCGAGCGAGTGCAGCATCATCACCGGTTTGCTGTACGCGCCCACGCCGTACTGGCTGTAGCCATGGTAGCCCTCGGCGGGGGTCACGATCGGCATCTCGTCGCGCGCGTAGACCCGCGCCAGGTAGCGGTCCTCGTCCAGCGTGAAATCCCGGAGCGGGCTCGTCCACGGAAAGAGCTTCCGGCGCTTCAGGAGCCCGTTCGGGTACTTCCAGGCGCCGTAGCGGTCCTCCATGTACTGCGTGAACCCCTCGTCGAGCCAGGGATACGCCCGCTCGTCGCTCCCCAGCATGCCGTAGAACCAGTTGTGCCCCAGCTCGTGGGCGACGGTGACGTCGAGCGATTCGATCCAATCCGACACGATGTCGGGCTCGTTCATGACGAGCATCGGATACTCCATCGCCCCGCCGCCCATGAAGCTCTCGGCGCTCGTGAAGGAAGGCCAGACGTAGGGACCGACCTCG
>JBGPMB010000068.1:0-13739 GCA_041486775.1 Candidatus Eiseniibacteriota bacterium
AGATCGTGGGGAGGCTCGAGACGCGCAGGTCGATGGTGCGTCCGAGGAGACGCAGCTTGATTCGGCCGTCCTGGGGGACGCGGCGCTCCGCGATGTCGAGCTCGGCCATGATCTTGAGGCGGGAAATGATCGCCGCTTTCATGCGGAAGGGAGGGGCCATCATCTCGTAGAGCGTCCCGTCAATCCGGAAGCGGACGCGCAGCGACTTCTCATAGGGCTCGATGTGGATATCGCTCGACCCCTTGCGCACGGCGTCCGTGATGAGCGAGTTGACCAGCTTGACGACCGGGGCCTGCTCCGCCTCGCCGAGCAGGGTAACGTCGGGGGTATTGTCCTCCTGCTCATCGATGACCTCGATTTCGTCTTCCATCCCCTTCATCACGTTTTCGAACGACGCCACCGAGTCGTAGGCCTTGTCGATGGCCTTCTTGATGGCGGCCTCGGGCGCGACCGCGGATTGCACCTCGAAGCCGGTGATGAACTTGATGTCGTCGATCGCGAAGATGTTGCTGGGGTTGGCCATCGCTATCGTGAGGCGGCGGCCGCTCCGGGCGATGGGGACGATCTGGAACTTGTTGGCCACGTCACCGGGGATCAGCTTGGTGACGGAGGGATCCGGAATGAAATTGGTCAGGTCAACGCTGGGAACGGAATAGAGCTCCGCGAGAAACTTGGCGAGATTCTCTTCCGTAATCGCGCCGAGCTTCACGAGGGCAGACGTGATGCTCCCGCCTCCGGTCTTGATCTGCTGCTGCGCCTTTTGAAGCGCATCCGGTGGGATGAGCTTCGCTTCCAGCAGCTTCAGGCCGACGTTTTCCTGCTGCACGGTCGCTGTCCCCTACTGTTTGTCCGGTCGAATTGTGGCGGGGTCCCCCGCTTTCGGGCGCGGGACGGGCGGGAAGGACTTCCGCAAGTCCGGTGCCAGGGGAGGCCGAGGCCGCGAATCAACGACAGGGCGATAAGGGCCAAGGAATTGCGGGAACGGATTGCGGCACTAAGGGCTCAGCCGGGCGTGCGCGAGGCACGCACCGGTGCAAAATGCATCGGTCAAAAGCCGGTCAGCGAGTCACCTCCGGCCGCATTCGGAAGGGAGAGGTAGGCGCGGATCCTTGCGAGCGTCTTGGGACCGATCCCGGGGACCCGGAGCAGGGCTTCGGGCGAGCGGAAGGCGCCGTTTTGGTCCCGATCGACGACGATCCGGCCGGCGAGGGCCGGGCCGATGCCGGGGAGGCGGGTGAGCTCGGCCGCGCTCGCGCGATTGGGATCGATGCGCCCCACCGGCATCTCGCGCGGGATCCGCGCCGTTCGCGCGACCGCCGCGGCTTCGTTCGGGCCCGAGATGCCTCGCGCGGAATCGGGAGCTTGATCGCCCGTGCCCCGCACGGGAGACCCACGCGTGTAGGCGTCCCGCTGCTCCAGGTCCGCGACCAAGTCCCGGAAGCTCTTCTCGTGGCTCCGCCGCCACTCGCGGAACCCCTGCCCGATCAGAAGCGCCGCGATCACGAACGCGAGCCCGGCGCGCATTTCCCTTCCCCACATACTCCGCTACTCCAAAGAAATCAGTCCAGGAGGTTCCAGGACACCCCTGCTTGAAAGGTCCGTCCCGGCAGAGGCGCGCCGGACGGTTGGGTCGGATCCCAGATCGCGCTCCCCGGCCTTCGGTCGAACACGTCCTCGATCCGCAGATAGGCCCCGGCCGAGCCGAAATCGGCCGAAAGCGTTCCGTCCCAGGTCACCTGCCCCGCCTCGCGGATCAAGCCCTGCCTCGGTCCGCGCGCGTGCGATTCGACACCGAGCCGGAGCGGCAGGTCTCCCTGGAAGAGCACGACGCGCAGGTCCAGCGCGGAATCGAGCGCCCGGTGCGGTGGGGACCCGGCCTGAGGCGCCAGCGAATCGGGACCGCCGCGGATCCAGCCGACGCCGCGCGCGCGAATCGCGCCCCGTTTGAATTCCCAGCCGACGGCCGCGTGCGAGAGCCAGCCTTGGCCCCGTTCCCCGGCGGCGGACGTGTACCGCGTGACCAAGCCGGAGCTGTCCGCGCTCACGTTCCATCCGAAGTCGTCCGTCACGCGCCGGCAGGAGCCGGAGAATTCCAGATCCAGCCCCCGAAGGGGCGTGAGGCCCAACGTGCCCAAGGCGCCCGACAAACGCCGTGGGCGGAGCGCGGGATCGCCCGAGCGGTAGAGCTCGCTGAGGACGAACGTGGTGGGCGATACGAACGTGTGGAGCGTCGCCGGGGTGAGAAGGTCCAACCAGGACGGACGGTCGTGGGCGGACTCCACGTCGATCCGGCCGCGCGCGCCGCCCGTCCCCGTCCAGAGCGAGACCCGCCCGTCCCAAAAGCTCGGCTGCGCCTCGCGGACATCGTAGGCGACGTCGATCCCCACGCCCGAGGTCGTATCCAGCGCGCGGCGGCCGCCCAAGCGCATGCGCGCCTCCCCGCGGCGCGGCTCGAACGCGGGCAGGGAGTCGGCCCGATAGACGATCTTGCGGGACGCGGCCTGGAAGGACGTGATCCACGTGGTGGCCGGATCGGATCGATACGAAATCGACCCCTCCGCTGAAGCGGTCGGAAATTCCCAGCGCTCGCGCGACCCGGCCTCGGGAGATAGATTGAAATCCTGGGTCAGGACCCAGGTCTCCTTCGACGAGCCGAGCCTAAACCGCCATGCATCGTTCCAACGCTCCCCCTCGTGCGCCGCGAGAAGCGCCACGTGTCTTCGATCCCACTCGCTCTGTCCGCCCGTGGAGTCCAGGATGGAGCGCTCGTAGAGGAGCCCCTCCAGAGCGAACCGGTGCGAAGCCCAGCGTCCCAGCTCGGCGCGCAGCGCGTACCGCGAGGATACCGACCGGTCCAGCGGTGCCAACCCGTTCGCCTGATTTCGGGTGTACGAAGCGTAGAGCCGGCGGTGAAACACGCCGGTCTGAAAGCGGGCCCCGGTGAGCTGCGCGTCTCCGCTCCCCCTCCTATAGAGAAGCGTGGTCCGGGAGATCGCGCTCCGGGCCGTGTCCCCGGCCGCCGGCGAAGAGGGCCCTCGCGGGAGCGGGCGGGCCAGAAGCTCCCCGGGTTCCCGGAAATCGCCGGGCTCTAAAGGCTGCTCGATCGCATCCAGATCGAGAACGTCGGTCCCATTCGTCCGGGGATCGTCCAGCGCGAAGGCGAGCCATGGCGCGCCCCACTCGAGCGCGACGGATCCCATCAGCGGCTCGTCCGTCGCGCGCTCCCCCTCGCGAATCCAGCCGTCCAGACGCACGGGGCCGCCTCCGTCCGGAAGCGCCAGCGAGCCCTGCGTCGGCCCGAAGAGCGGAAGAGGGGCCAGAAACGCGGCCCACCGCAAGCGGAGGACGTTTTCCAGAGATGCCGCTCCGGCCTTTCGCTCCGCGATCAGATCGATCCGCCGCAGGGCGAGTGCGGGGGCGCGTGTGCTGTCCGCGACGGTGCCAGCGCTGTCGGGCGGGGCCGGGCCGTACCTCGCGGGGGGGGCGGCCGCGAGCGCCCCGAGCAAGAGCGCTCCCGCCCACGCGAGACGCGCGCGCTCAGCCGGCATGCCGCGCCGCCATCGGGTGCTGCCTCAGCCAGGGAAGCGCCATGTTCCCGACGAGAGCGAAGATCACGAGGTTGGAGGCAACGTGCTGCAGCGCCGGGAGCGCGCCGAGCGCGATCGCGACGCTGAAGGATCCGAACGCGATCCCCTGCGCGATGTTCGTGAGAACGTCGTAGAGGAGTGTCGCGACGAGCCCGCACCCTAACAAGATAGCCACGCGCGCGCGGGACGACTTCGGGGACTGGGACGCCCGGAAGAGCCAGGGGCGCGCGATCCCGCCGAGCCCGCCCACCAGCATGGCGCCCAGGACCTGAGCCACGAGGATCCAGGGATGGGGCGGACCGTAGGGATTCGCCACGCTGAAGACGAGACGCGCCACGGCGCCGATCCAGAGCCCCCACGCGGGCCCCGCGAGCATCCCGGACAAGAACACGGCCACGGTGAACAACTCCACGAAGAAGAGGTACGGGAACAGAAGCAGCTTCGCGTAACCGCACGCGATGGAAAACGCGATGAGGGAGGAGCTCAGAACGATGGTTCGCATTCGTGGGAGGCAGGGAAAAAGCTACCAGATGAAGCCTAGAGGCGCAATGACGCTCCGGCGAAGGCTAGTCGCGCGAGCGGACGGGGCGCCGCGCCTTGAACGCGGCATCGAGCGGATCGAGGATCTCGTCGGGGACCGGCACGCTCCCGATCACCACGCCCGGGGTGCGCTCCCCGTGGTAATCCGAGCCTCCCGTCATGAGGAGTCCGTGCAGATGGGCATAGCCGCGATAGCGGTCCACCGCCGCGGCGTCGTGCTTCGAGTGCCAGACCTCGATGCCGTCCAGACCGCGCCGCGCCCACGCCGGAATCAGATGGTCCCGGTTCAGGGTCCCCGGATGCGCGAGGATGGTGACCCCGCCCGCGTCGCGCACGATCGAGGTCGCCTCCTCGAGCGCGACCTTGGGCTTGGGCACGTAGGCGGGCGCGTGATGGCCGAGGTAGCGCTGGAACGCCTCGTTGAAGGTCTCGACGTGCCCGCCGCGGAGAAGCGCCTCCGCGACGTGCGGACGGCCGAGCGCTCCCCCGCTCGCGATCTCCTCGACCTCTTCCAGCGAGATCCGGATCCCGAGCCCCTTCAGGCGCGAGAGGATCTTGCGGGCCCGCTCGCGCCGGCCCTCGCGATAGCGCCGCACGGCGGCATCGAGCGCCGGGTCGGACTCGTCGAAACCGTAGGCGAGGAGATGCACGTCCATGCCCTCCTCGGCGACCGAAAGCTCGACACCGGTGATGAGCCGGATTCCCGCGCGGGCCGCGCACGCCGCCGCCGCCGGGATCCCGTCCAAGGTGTCGTGGTCGGTGAGGGCGAACACCTGGACGCCGTTGCCGGCCGCCATGCGCGCCACCTCGTCCGGCGTGAACGATCCGTCCGAGGCGTTCGAATGCATGTGGAGGTCGATCCGGGACACGCTCAACCCCGGTCTTCCGCGCGCGCCAGGCGCTGTTTCAATTCCTTCACCTTGCTCGCCACTTTCAAGAAGTCCACGTTCAGGAGATAGACCTCTTCGAAGTGCTGGAGCGCGCGGTCCAGGTTGCCCAGCCGCTCGTTCGCGACGGCCAGGTTATAGCGGATGCTGATGGTCTCCTCAGGACCGTATCCGGGGAGCTCGAGAGCCCGGGAGAGCTCGCGCGCCGCCGAGGCCGGCTCGTTCTTCTCGAGGAAGCAGAGCGCGATCATCTCGAGGCACTTCACTTCCATCGGACTTCCCTTCGAGGCCACCTGGAACTCCCCGATCGCCTCGTCGTAGAGCCCCATCTCCATGTACGCCATCCCCAGGTCGTAGTGGCTTTCGTGGTCCTCGCCCGAGATGCGCTCGCTCACGCCCGCCTTGAACTCGTCGATGATCTCCTCGAGGTCGATGAGCGCGTCGCCGGGCGCGGGCGCTTCCTCACGCACCCGGACGCTCGCGGAAGGACGCTCGTCGGGGAGCGCGTCGAGATCGATCGGCTTCCCGTCGGGCGAGGCACCGTTCATCAGGGCGTCCAGCCGCTTGACGCGGCCGCGCGCGCGATCGTTCCCCGGATCGAGCTCGATGCAGCGCACGTATTCCGCGCGCGAAAGATCCCATTCCTCGTGGGCGAGGTAAACCTCGGCCAGATCGAATCGCGCGCGCGCCTCCGCGGGGCGGTCCCCCGCCTGCTCGGTGAGGTCGACCAGCCGGCGCAGCGCCGCCTCGTGCGTGGGATCGACGCCGAGAAGAGCCGAGAGGAGCTCGCGCGCCCGCACCGGATCGCCCCGGAAGAACGCGAGCTCGCTGGCCTTCCAGTACTCCTCGGCGGCGAGATCCTTGTTCCCGGACTGGAGGTACGTTCGCGCGAGATCCTCGTGCTCCGGCTCGTGCGCGGCCGTCTCTTCAATCTCCGGTGCCGCGGGTTGTTCGGGCGGCGCGGGCTCCTCGGGAGCCGCCATCGGGCGGAAGGCGCGCGCGGAGGGCTCGAAACTCGAGTCGGGGAGCCCCCCGCCGGACGCCGGAGCAGCATCGGCCCTGGCCGCATAATCCGCGGCCGCGACGGCGCCGGTCGGACCGGCCGGACTGACCGGAGCCGAATGGAAGGAGGTCAAGAGCGACGGGGCGAGCGTGGAGACGCGCTCGCGGATCGACTCGGCTTCGTCCATGCGGCCCAGGAGCTTCGCGCGCTCCGCGCGGCGCAGAAGCTCGCGGCCTCCCCGCTCGGGCTGATCGGCGCGGAGGGAGATCTCGACATACTTCTCGGAGAGATCGAAATTGTCCGCGGAGAGCTTCAGCACCTCGTCCAGAACGTCGAGCGCCGCGTCGTGGTCCTGTCTCCGGATCGAGCCCTCGGCGAATTCGAGGTAGTGGATTTGCGCGTCGCCATAGAGACCCTCCTTGGCGTACAGCTCTCCGAGGGTCTTGTGAATGACCAGGTCCTCCTTGGAAATGCGGAGGATCTTCTTGCAGACGGCGATCGCGTTCTTGTACAGCTCGGTCTTCGCGTACTCCTCGATGGCCTGGCGATACCGCCGGACGGCCTCCTGCATCGAGCCGCGCTTGGCGAGCATGTCCGCCACGACGATGTAGTCGTAGGGATCCTTGTCGCCCCCCTCGAAGAGCTTCTCGTATTCGGCAATGGCGCCGTTTACGTCGCCCTTCTGGACGAGCTGCTGAGCCTTCTTCTTGATCGCGACACTACGATCCACTCAGGACCTCGCTTGGAACCGCGAAAGAATCGACCCTCATGCCGCCCGCATCCGTCGGTCGACCTGCGCCACGCACGACGCGTGGAGCTCCTTCGCTTGCGCGAGGGAGCGCTCGAGACGCGACGTGAACTCCTCGCGCTCCGCCGCGGGCAGGTCGTTCAAGTTGATCCTGACGTTCAAGGCCGCGCCTTCCACGCCGCTCCTCGCGAGCCAGGCCGCCACACCCGCGTCGCTCACCGCGTTCGCGTTCCCGTGGGACGCGACCGTGAGGGCGACCTCGAGCGCGCGCACGCACGCCTCGGCGGTCTGGAGAGGCACCTTCGTCGCGCTCCGGGCCGCCTCGATACGCGAGCGCTCTCGCAGCGAGACCTCCTCTGGCGTCCGCTGGGAGAGCCGGGACGCGCTCCGGAAGCCCTCGTAGGCCCGCGCGTCTTCCTGCACGAGGTCGAAGAGCTCGCGCTGGAGCACCAGGGCCTTCGCTTCGGCCTCGCGCATGAGTGCTTCGTGCTCGGCGTATTTCTGCTTTCCAATCGTGAGCCGCGCGACCATCGTCATGAGCGCCGAAGCGAGCGAGCCCGCGAGGGCCGACACGCTGCCGCCGCCCGGCGTGGGAGCGGCGGACGCCACCTCCTCCAGGAACTCCGCCACGCTCTGCTCGGGCGCCCCGATGCGGCGCGCGAGGCGGTTTTCCAGAATTTGATCGCGCGAGAAATTCTCGATCTTCAGATAATGCTCGGCGACGTCCACCAAGGCGTCCTGGACCACGAGCCCCACGACCTCGCTTCCCACGATCGGAACGCCGTAGCGATCCGCCTCATCCTGGATCAGCGCGAAGACACGCTGGATGGGCGTGCCCCACGTATTGACGAGGTTCATCGAGATCTGGACGATGCCGCGCTCCTTGAGCTCGAAACCGAGAGCCTTCACGTAGCGCAGCCCGCCCGACTGGAACCGGATCGCTTTCGCGATCCTTTTTGCGACCTCGACGTCCTTCGTGCCGAGATTGACGTTGAACGCAAGCAACGGCATCCGCGCGCCCACCGCGATCGCGCCCGCGCCCGCGTGGATATGGGCCGGGCCGAAATCGGGAGCGCGCTCGGGGTTCGTCCCGATCTCGCGCGCCAAGCCTTCGTACTCTCCCCGCCGCACGTCGGCCAGGTTCTGCCGCGACGGACGGGTCGCCGCCGCCTCGTAGAGGTAGACCGGAATCTGAAGCTCCGATCCGATCCGCTCTCCCGCGCGCCGGGCCAACTCCACGCACCGCTCCAGCTTGGTCGCTCCGATCGGCACGAACGGCAGCACGTCGGTGGCCCCCATGCGGGGGTGCTCCCCTCGATGGCGGCGCAAGTCGATCAGCTCGGTCGCCTTCCTGACCCCCCTCAGCGCCGCCTCCACCACTGCCTCAGCCTCCCCTACAAAGGTGATCACGCACCGGTTGTGGTCGGCGTTCATTTCCTGGTCCAAGAGCCGGATGGACCGATCGCTCGAAATTTCGGCAGCGATGGCCCGAACTACAGATAAATTTCGGCCCTCACTGAAGTTGGGGACGCACTCCACAAGTTCGCTCATACCCTCTCCTTGCCCGGATCGTGGTTCATGCTTGGGACGCCCACATCGAGGATAACGCCACTATTTGCAGTGTATTGAGGTGGCCCGTTCACACGCAACCGGAAGCTCCGGCGCGATCCCACACCAGGACGCCTTTCTTGACGACGGAACGACAGTGTTCTTCCGCGTAGTGGTACGCGATATGGCGATAGTCGGTCGCGTCGAAGAGGGCGAAATCGGCCTCGAACCCGGCCTGGAGGCGTCCGATCCGGCCCCCTTCCCCGACCGCGCAGGCGGCGTTGGCGGTGGCCGCCATCCAGGCCTCCGCGGGCGTGAGTTTCATCTGCGTGACCGCAAGGGTCATCGCCATCGGCATCGAGGAGGACATCGTGCTTCCCGGATTGAAGTCGGTGGCAAGCGCGACCGGGAGCCCCATCTCGACCATGACGCGCGCGCGCGCGTAGGGCAGACCCAGCGTGAACGCGGTTCCGGGAAGAAGGACCGCGACGACCCCCGCCTCCGCCATCGCGCGCAACCCCTGAGGCGACGCGTGCAGCAGATGATCGGCGGAAACCGCCCGGAGCTCGGCGGCCAGGGCCGCCGCCCCGACGTCGGCGAGCTCGTCGGCGTGGAGCTTCAACCCAAGCCCGCACTCCCTGGCTCGGAGGAGAATGCGCCGCGATTCCTCCACGGTGAATACGCCCTGGTCGCAGAACACATCGCAGAAACGGGCGAGGCGCTCTCGCGCGATGGCCGGGATCATCGATTCGACGAGAAGCGCCACGTACTCTTCGCGCCGCGCGCGATGCTCGTCCGGAACCTCGTGCGCGCCCAGGAAGGTCGGGATGATCTCGACGGGAGAGGACTCGGACGCGCGCCTCAAGGCGGAGAGTTGCTTTCGCTCCTCCTCGAGCGAGAGCCCGTAGCCGCTCTTTGCCTCGACGGTGGTGGTCCCCTGCGCGAGGAGCCGGCCGAGGCGTTTGACGACCGCCGCGGCGAGCGACTCCTCGGAGGTCGCGCGGAGATGGCGCACGCTCGCGCGGATGCCGCCCCCCCGCTCGGCGATCGCCGCGTAGCTCTCGCCCCGCGCGCGCGCCTCGAATTCCATCTCCCGAGTTCCGGCGAACGGCAGATGCGTGTGGCAGTCCACGAAGCCGGGAGTGAGCAGGAGCCCGCGGGCGTCCAGCACGCGGGCGGATTCCGACTCGGGAAAGCGCGCCAGGACGTCCTGGGTATTGCCCACCGCGGCGATCTTGCCGCCCACGCAGGCCACCGCCGCATCCTCGATCAGGACCGGACGATCGAGATCCCGGCCCAGGAGGGGCCCCTCCCCGGGGGGCGCCGTGAGGAGCTGAGCGGCCGAAACGACCAGGAGATCGCTGTTCAAGGACGGCCGCCCCTCACCGGTCGGGACGGGTCACGTGTCGGTTGGAATGGGAAGCTTGTGGCGGCGCGCCACCGCGCGCGCCTCGTCATACCCTGCGTCGGCGTGGCGCCAGATGCCGGTCGCGGGATCGTTCGTCAGAACGCGCTTCAGACGCGCGAGCCCCGCCGGCGTTCCGTCCGCGACCATCACCATGCCCGCGTGGATCGAGTTGCCGATCCCCACGCCGCCGCCGTGGTGCACCGAGACCCAGGAGGCGCCGGACACCGCATTCAGGAGCGCGTTCAGGATGGGCCAGTCGGCGATGGCGTCGCTTCCGTCCTTCATCGCTTCCGTCTCGCGATAGGGGGAGGCCACCGAGCCGCAATCCAGGTGATCCCGGCCGATCACAATCGGCGCCTCCACCTCGCCGCGCTCGACGAGCCGATGGAGCGCCTCACCGAAGCGCTCCCGCTCCCCCATTCCCAGCCAGCAGATCCGCGCCGGGAGACCCTGGAAGCGGACCCGCTCCGAGGCGAGCCTGATCCAGCGCTTCAGGCCTTCATTCTCGGGGAAGAGCTCGAGCACGGCACGGTCGGTCGCCGCGATGTCGGCGGGATTTCCCGAGAGCGCCACCCAACGGAAGGGTCCCTTGCCCTCGCAGAAGAGCGGCCGGATGAACTCCGGGACGAACCCGGGAATGTCGAAGGCGTTCGTCACGCCGGCGCGGACCGCCTGCGCGCGGATGTTGTTCCCATAATCGAAGGTGATCGAGCCGAGTGTCCGGAACCGCAGCATCGCGCTCACGTGCACGCCCATGGATTCCACCGCGCGGCGGGCGTACTCCTTGGGATCCGAGAGGCGCAGCGACAGCGCGTCGGCGAGCGGGAGCCCGGCCGGAACGTACCCGTTCAGCTCATCGTGCGCCGAGGTCTGGTCTGTGACGAGGTCGGGACGCGCACCCCGGCGCGCCAGCTCGGGCAATGCCTCGGCGGCGTTCGCGACCAGGCCGATGGAGACCGCCTCCCCTTTCGAGACGGCCTCCTCCACCCAGCGGAGCGCCTCCTCCAGCGAGCTCGTGCTCTTGTCCAGGTAGCGGGTCTCCACGCGCCGGCGCACGCGCTCGGGATCGACCTCGACGGCGAGGCAAACCCCCTCGTTCATCGTGACCGCCAAAGGCTGCGCGCCGCCCATGCCGCCGAGCCCGGCGGTGAGCGTCCAACGCCCGCGCAAAGAGCCTCCGAAGTGCTGCCGTGCGGCCTCCATGAAGGTCTCGTACGTGCCCTGCAAGATTCCCTGCGTTCCGATGTAGATCCACGAGCCCGCCGTCATCTGGCCGTACATCGTGAGGCCCTTCGCCTCGAGCCGGCGGAACTCGTCCCAGTTCGCCCACGCGGGGACCAGAAGCGAGTTCGCGATGAGGACGCGCGGCGCGTCCGGATGGGTCTTCGCGATCCCGACCGGCTTTCCCGATTGCACGAGGAGGGTCTCGTCGTTCGCGAGCCCGCGGAGCGATCGGACGATGGCGTGGTAGGCCTCCCAGCTTCGAGCGGCCCTTCCGGTTCCGCCGTACACGACGAGATCCTGCCAGCGCTCGGCGACGTCGGGATCCAGATTGTTCATCAGCATCCGGAGCGCCGCCTCCTGATGCCATCCCTGGCAGGAGCGGTTCGCCCCGCGCGGCGCGCGCACGATCTCGCGAGGCGGGGTGCCGGTCATCACGTCCGCGCGCGCCATCAGAAGGACTCCACCTGCGCCAGATCCGAGGGCGCGCCGGAAGCGATCCATTCGTCGAGACGGGCCAGGTCCTGATCCTGCCGCCGGTCCTCGGTCAACGGGGGCACGATCTCGCGCAGGGCGGCCAGCACGGGCTCGAGCCGGTCGCTCGAGCGCAGCGGCCGAAGGAGGTGGATCCCCTGCGCCGCGCAGAGAAATTCGGCGGCCACGATCCGGCGCACGTTTCGCACCAGCGCCAGCGCCTTGATCGCGGCGTGCATTCCCATGCTCACGTGGTCCTCCTGGCCCGCCGACGTCGGGATGGAATCCACGCTGGCCGGCTGCGCGAGCATCCGGTTCTCCGAGACGAGGGCGGCCTGGAGGTACTGCACGATCATGAGCCCGCTCTGCACCCCCGCGCCCTGGATCAGGAAGGCGGGCAGCCCGCTCTTCGAGCTGTCCAGGAGCAGGAATGTCCGCCGCTCCGCGATGGAGCCCACCTCCGCCATCCCGATCGCGAGGAAATCGAGCGTCTGCGCCACCGGCTGACCGTGGAAGTTGCCCGCCGAGACGACCTCGCCGGTATCGGCGAAGCAGAGCGGGTTGTCGCTCACGCTGTTCACCTCGATCAGGACCGTCTCGCGCGCGCGCCGGAACGATTCGATCGAGGAGCCCAATACTTGTGGAGCGCACCGGAGCGAGTAGGGATCCTGAACCCTGCCGCAGTTCTGGTGCGAGGCAACGATGCCGCTTTCTTGCAATAGGCCCCAGAGCGCGGCCGCCGAGTCCTTCTGCCCCGGATGGGGACGGATGGAATGCACGCGCGAATCGAAGGGTTTGACACTTCCGCGCATGGCCTCGACCGAGAGAGCGCACGCGACGTGCGCGGCGCGCAGCACGTCGGAAGCCTCGAGGAGCGCGAGCGCTCCCACCGAGGTCATGCCCTGGGTCCCGTTGATGAGGGCCAGCCCTTCCTTGGCCTGAAGCGCGAGCGGAGCCATGCCGTTGCCGCGCATGAGATCGGCCGACTTGGCCACCCTTCCCTCGACCAGGACCTCCCCCTCGCCGATCAGTCCCAGGGCCAGGTGCGCCAGAGGAATCAAATCGCCGCTCGCCCCCAGGGAGCCGCGGCTCGGAACGACGGGGAGAATCTCCGCCTCGATCATGCGCACGATGTGCTCGAGGAGGGTGAGCCGGACGCCGCTGTACCCCAGCGCCAGGGAATGCGCCCGGAGCGCGAGCATGAGCCGGACGGCGCGCGGCTCGAGATCCGGACCCGCGCCCGAGGCGTGGCTTCGGATCAGATTCACTTGCAGCCGCTCCACGTCCTGGTCCGGAACGCGAACCGACTTGAGCTGTCCGAATCCCGTGTTGACCCCGTAGACCGTGCTCCCCTCCCGCAGCACGCGCTCGATCAGAGCGCGTGAGGGCGCGATGCGGGCGGGGACGTCGGGAGAGAGCGATACCCGCGCACCCCCGGCGATGGCGCGGAGATCCTCGAACCGAAGCGCCGGGCCGCCGATCGAGACGCGGCTCCTCGCCGCCGACTTCAAGGTCAAGCTGGGCACGTGACCTCCGCGAACCAGGCCCCGATCCGCTCGAGCAACTCCGCGGACGAAGAAGTCACGAAGGGCGCGGAGGGAAGCGTGGACGCGAAGCGCTTCCCGTAGGAGGAGCGCGCGAGGCGCGGGTCCGCCACGATGACCGCGCCGCGATCCTCCGCGGTACGGATGAGCCGGCCGATCCCCTGGCGGAAGCGAAGCACCGCTTCCGGGAGAGCGAGATCGCGAAATGGATCGCCTCCCTGGGCCTCGATCTCCTCCGAGCGCGCCGTCAAGAGCGGGTCGGTCGGCACCGCGAAGGGCAAGCGCGCGATCAGAAGCACCTCGAGCGAGGCGCCCGGGAAATCCATCCCTTCCCAGAACGAAGTGGTGCCCAGGAGCACGGCGCCCTCGCCCGCGCGAAACTCCGCCGCCAAGGGCCCCGCCGCTTCTCCGGGCGATTGGCGCAGGAGCGGAATGCCCTCGAGCGCGAGAGGACCCGCGCAGCGCTGGGCGACCTGGTCGAGCATCTGGTAGGACGTGAGGAGCACGAGCGTGTTGCGGTGGAAGCTCGTGGCCAGGGACACGACCAGCTCCGCGAGGCGCTCCGCATAGTCGGGATCGTTGGGCCGGCTGCCGTCCCACACGGCCGAGAGAACCTGGCGCTCCAGCGGGAACGGCGAGGGAAGGATCTCGGTGCGGACCTCCTGGCCGTCCAGCCCCAGGGCCGCAAGGAGCGGGCCGAAATCGTCGTCGACCGAAAGCGTCGCCGAGGTGAGGAGCACGCGATCGCAGATCGAAAAGAGGGTCGCGCGGAGCGCGCC
>JBGPMB010000069.1:0-13712 GCA_041486775.1 Candidatus Eiseniibacteriota bacterium
GCATCACCGGTCGCATCCGAGGCCTCCCCGCACGCCCGGTTGACGAGCTCTCGGAAATGGAGGGAGCGCCGGATCGCGATCTCACCCCCGTCAAGGGCGGCGTCGTGCTGCTCGAAACCAGCCAGGGGATTCTCGCCCTGTCCGCTCGGTGACTTTCAAGAGCACGCCGGCGCCCAAATACGCGAGCGATAGCTTTCGTAATCTCCTGACCCTCGCCTTCTCGTGGCCCGAGGGCAAGCCGCGGCGCGAGATCGAGGTCGGGATGGCCTACGTGCAGAAGGGCCTGCGCTGGATCCCGTCCTACAAGGTGACGACCGTAAGCTCCGGCAAGGCGCGCGTCCAGCTCCAGGCCACCCTGGTGAACGAGCTGGCGGACCTCCAGGACGTCACGGCCAACCTCGTCGTGGGAGTGCCAACCTTCGCGTTCAAGGGAACCGTGGATCCCATGGCCCTTCAGCAGACGGTGGCGCAGCTCGGTGGCTACTTCGATCCGCAATCGGTGAGCGGCTACGCCATGTCCAATGCCATCATGTCGCAGGTCGGCGCGGAGGACAGCAGGCTGCGCGAGGACAACCGGCGCTCCAACGTCGCTCCCGACCTGGGGCCCGAGGTCGAGAGCTCGGAGAAGGACGAGGACCTCTTCGTCTTCACCGTGAAGCGCGTGACGCTCAAGAAGGGCGAGCGCATGGTTCTGCCGGTCGCGGAGTACGAGCTGGGGTACCGGGACGTCTACGTCCTGGACCTGCCGTTCGCGCCGCCCATGGAGGTGCGGGCGAACGCCAACGACGCCCAGCAACGGGAGATGGCGCGGCTCCTCGGCGCCCCGCATTTCACGCACGTGCTGCGCATCACGAACTCGGGCCACGAGCCTCTCACCACCGCGCCCGCGCTCATCTCTTCCGGAGATCGCGTTCTGGGCCAGGGTTTGATGACCTACACCGCGCCGGGCGCCGACTGCGATCTCGCTCTCACCACGGCGTCGGACATCAGTGTGACCAAGAGCGACAAGGAAACGGGGCGCGTGCCCGGAGCCTTAACCGTGGATGGCTCCTCGTACCTTCGCGTCAACTTGCAGGGGAACATCGCGATCACCAACCGTCGCGAGCAACCGGTGGACATCGAGGTCAAGCGCTCGGTCCTCGGGCACGCCGAGGCGGCCGGTCAGCTTGGGAAGGCCGAGATGGTGAACGCCTACGAGGAGGGGGGCGCCGTGACGCAGCCAGCCTGGTGGGGATGGTACGGCTGGCCCGGATGGTGGGGCGCGGTCAACGGCGTGGGACAGTTCACCTGGAAGACGAGGGTCGAGGCCGGCAAGAAGATCGCCCTGACCTACGCGTGGCATTATTTCTGGCGGTGAGCGGCCCGTGGAGCGGAAAGCGGACCGGATTCGTGACTTCGGTCACGGACAGGGGCGGGGGGTTCCTTCATGATGATGCAAAAGAACCCGGCGGTGCTCGGCGTTTACCGTCTGCAGCCTGGCCCACGCATACTCGTCTCCGCACTTATGAGGGGTCGGTCTACTCTCCACCGGTCGCCGCGGTGCCGCCGGCGTTTCTTTTTTCGACACCTCGACGCAGCGGGCCTCGCTAGGGAGAGTTCCCCGCCGCGAGGTCCCGCAGCACGGACTGATTCCGGAGCAGAATCCTCCCGCGCGAGAGGCTGATGGCCCCCAGCCGCTCGAACTCCTTGAGCAGACGGCTGACCACCTCCCGGGCCGTCCCCAGATCCGCCGCGATGTCCGCGTGGGTGGTCTCGACGATGCCGCCGGAGCCGTCCTTGACGAAGAGATCGTCGAGACGGCGCGCCAGCCGCTGATCCATGCGCCGGAAGGCGACCTCCTCGACCAGCGACATCACTTCGGTCAGGCGGCTCGCGAACATTTGGAAGACGAACTTACGGAGAGGCTCGTGCTCGGCGATCATGCGCCGGAAGGTCGCCGAGGGGATGACAACGGCTAGGACATCCTCCTCGACCCGAGCCATCGCGGGGACGGTACGGTCGGAGAGAATGCACGAGACGTTCAGGGGGCATGCCTCCCCGGCGCCGACGTGGTAGAGCGTGATCTCCTGGCCGCTCTCTCCCAGCTTGAAGACGCGCATCTTTCCCGAGACGATGAGCGCGAAATGGGCGCACGTGTCCCCTTCGCGGAGAAAATATTCGCCGGCCCCCAGGTGCACGACGGCGGACTCCTCCACGAACGCCTTCCGGAGCTCGGACGGCGCCTCGGTGAAGAGGGGAATCTTGGCCAGGATCTCGCGCTTGTTGCCAGCGGAGGCACGGCCGGAAACGACGCTGCTCGGCATAAACGGGCCCTCCTGCGAGGTTGCGGCGCGAATCGATCGCACCGTTCACGGTCTTACAACATAATCCGGAGCGAGAGACAACTCAAGCCGCCGTCCATCTTCTCGAATTCGGACATCTCCACTTCGACAATTGTGTGACCTAGATCACTCAGTAAGGCCGCGGACCTGGGAAACCCGGCCGGGACCAGAAGATTGCCGTTCACGTCCACGCTGTTGGCGGCGTAGGTCTCCCCTTCCGGAACCGGCACCACTTCAAAGCCCAAGGCCCCCACCGGGCCCGCCAGCTCGCGGATGGCGAACACCCGGTCATTCCCCAGGAATGAGATCCCCGCCTTCAGATGGAGGACGCGTGGAATCCCTTGGATGCGCAGGGTCGTGGATACGATCCCCTCCACATTCAGAAATGCAGCCAGCTGCCGGGCCCCCTCTTCATTGGTTCGCTCCGAGACCCCGATGAGGACCCGATCGTACGTATCGAGGACGTCGCCCCCGTCCAGGGTGCCGGGCTCTTCAATGACGTGGGTCCGTGCCCCGAAGGGTTCCAACGCGCGGCGCATGGAGGCGATCTCCCCGCGGCGGCTTGGTGCGCCGGGGCGGGTGAGGACCACGAAGCTGTCTCCGAGAACGGCGGTGTCCTCGACGAACGTGGAATCGGGATAGGCGGGATCCGGCTCGAGGCGGATCAGCCGCGCTCCGGCGCGCTCCAGCGCCAGCGCGTACGCTTCGTGCTGCTCCAGGGCGAGCGCGAGATCGGGCGGGCCGAGACCCGCGGTCGTGAGCCCTTTCGCGAACGTCGCGGAGGGAGGTCGAACGATGGCGCTCTGGATCAACGCGGAATCGATTTCAGGAACGAGCGGATCCCCTCGGCGAAGGGTCCCGGTTCCTCGATGTGCCCCATGTGTCCGCTGTGTTCGAGGATGAGAAGCCGGGAGCCGGGGATCCCTGCGTGGATCATCCGGCCGAATTTCTGGGAGGTCACGAAGTCCCGCTTCCCGGAGATCACGAGTGTGGGGACGTGGATCGAGCCGAGCCGGTCGCGAACCTCGAGGAGGGGCGCCACCCCCACCTGGTTCGAGGCCGAGGAGTCGGTGGTTGCCTTCCCGGGCGCCACGGTGAGCCGGACCTTCGCGCGGTACGGCTCGAATTCCTTGGCCCGCTTCGTCCATTCCGCGAAATAGAGAGGCATCTCGCGACGGAAGATCGCGGTGATCTCATCGTCCGTGGTCGCGCTGGTCTCGTGCGCGAGGGCGTCCTCCGCCTCCTTGAACCAGGGCTCGTCCTTGAACCATTGCACGTTGGCCGCGACGTCCTTCTGCCACTCCGGACCGGTCGTGGGTGTGGTGTCGTAGAGAATGAGGCCGCGCAGGCGGTCGGGGTGCGCCAGGGCGTAGGACTGCGCGACGAACCCGCCGTGGGAGTGGCCCAGCAGGACGAACTTCGATAGTCCGAGATGCGCGCGCAGCCCTTCGACATCGCCGACATAGCGGTCCATCGTGAATCCGCGCGGGTCGGACAGCCGGCCCGAGGCGCCGGTTCCGACCGGCTCGATGTAGACGGCCGTGGCGAACTTCTCGAGGCGAGGCATCCGTACGAACGACCATTCGATCCCGGGTCCGCCGGGGTGCACCAGGACCACCGGTCCCGAGCCGGCCACGTGGTAGGCGATCTCGACGCCGTCGATGGTGACGCGGTGCGCGCCCCGGGCGAGCGGCGCCGGGACGGCGGCCGCGGCTTGCGCCGGTGCCGCGATTCCAAGGAGGAGGGTCACGAGCAGCAAAGTGCGCATCGAAGGCGCAGGGTACCGAACGGTGCCTCGTATCCGCAAGCTCGATGGCTGAATCTCCGCCCCGCGTTCGGCATCCAAGGCAGTGATTCGGTAGCAGGTGGAAGTCCGCGAAAAGCAGATTCAGGCCGCCGGCGACGAGCTGACGGCCTTTTTGTATGGTCGCGCGTCCTCTGATCCGATGCCCGGTCCGTCCGACCGGGGCGCAGCCGTCGCGTCTGACGGCGTCCGACCAGGACCAGACTTGGTTTTGGCAGAGAAGAAAGGATTCCAGTGACTACTGGCACCGTGAAGTGGTTCAACGAGGCGAAGGGCTTCGGCTTCATCGCGCAGAGTGAGGGTGAGGACGTATTCGTCCACTACTCCGCGATCGAGGGCGACGGCTTCAAGAGCCTCGGCGACGGTGATCAAGTGACGTTCGAAGTCACGCGCGGCCCGAAGGGCCTCGCGGCGGCGAACGTGCGCAAGATCAACTAACCGCGCCACAATCGACGAGGCGGTTCGGGCGGCCGAAAGGCTTCCCGGGCCGCCTTTCCTATTCTAGAGTGCCTCGTCGCATTCCGCCGCGATGACGTCCTCCAGCGTTTCCCGGCGCGCCACGAGCGCCGCGCTCCCCCGCTCCCACCACACCTCCGGAGCGCGGCCGATCGAGAGATAATTCATGCTCATCGCCGACCCGTACGCGCCGGCATCGTGCAGCGCGATGAGATCTCCGGCTTCGGGTCTCGGTATCTCGCGGGGCTGGAGCAACTCCTCTTCCCCTCGCGTGAACACGTCGCCGCTCTCGCAGAGCGGACCGGCCACGACGCAGGGCTCGGGGGGACGCGAGGCACGTGGCCCCAGGACCTCGATGTGGTGGTAGGCGCCGTAGAACGCGGGGCGCAGAAGATCGCAGAAGCCGGCGTCCACCATCACGAAGGTGTGCCCCGGTCCCCGCTCGTTCGCGCGGGTCTCCTTCACGTCCGTGACGCGCGCGACGAGCGCGGCGCTACCGGCCACGAGGTAGCGCCCGGGCTCCACCTCCACGCGGATCGGCCTGCCCGCCTTGGTACTCAGCGCTCCGGCCGCGCGCTTCATCAGCGCGCGGAGCGAGACCAGGTCGTAGGCGGCCTCGCCGGGATGGTAGGGATGCGGGATCCCGCCCCCCAGGCTCACCGCGTCGACGTCCCGAAACTCCGGAAGCAGGCGCTCGAAGAACTCGACCAGTCGTTCGGCGTTGGTGTCGAACTCGCGCACGGCTGGGCCGGTGCCCACGTGGGCGTGAAGGAGCGTGATCTTGAGACCCGCCGCCGACGCCTCGCGCCTCATCTCCTCGAGGCGGTCCGGCCAGATTCCGTGCTTCGAAGAGGGCCCCCCAGTGTCGCATGCCTCCACGTGCCCTTGACCGAAGCCCGGATTCACGCGCACCGCGATGGGCCCGCGATAGCCCACGCCGCGCAGCTCGGCGAGCATCCCGGGAGAGCCGAGGTTCGGTGTGATGCGCTCCCGGGTCACGGTCTCGAGCGCGTTGTCGCGAAAGACATCCGACGTGAGGAGGATCGCGGGAGGCTCGAGCCCACCGGGGAACCCGGCGCGCCGCGCACGGAGCACCTCGTTTCCGCTGACCGCGTCGATCGACAGGCCCGCGTCGCGCATGACGCCGAGAACCTTGCGGCCTGAATTCGCCTTCATCGCATAGCGGCCCGAGGTCCCGTGGCCGCTCACGGCATCGGCGAAGCGGGTCGTGGCGGCTCGGAGCGCCTCGCCGTCGTAGAAATAGAACGGCGTGCCTACGCGGGAAGCCAGTTTCTCCAAAGGATATCGGGCGAGATCGAGCATGTGGAGCGCAGAGAGTAAGCCGCAAATTATCGGGGCGTCGCCACATTTCTGCCATGGCCTGAAGCGTCTACCTGATCAGGCACGGGCAAGGGGGCCCGCGCCCGGCGACCTCCGGGGCCATGACGTCCGGAGGGCCAGGATCGACCCCAAAGGCTTCGCGGAGGAATTCACGATGAAACGCTTACTCCTGTCACTCGCGGCGGTCACGGCGTTGCTCGGCTCGACCCTGGCCGGAACGGCCCTGGCGCAAGACATTCCGTCGCAGAACGCGCGCGGCGCCGCCCCAGCATTCAACGCGCAACGAGATCGGAACGACCCGTCCGGCCAGGATCGCCGCCAGGGCGGCGACGGGCAGGGCTGGGGTTCGGATCGTGGGCAGGGCTGGGGCTCCGATCGCGGTCAGGGCTGGGGCTCGGATCGTGGCCGCTTCGACAGGATGAACCTGGAAGGCCGCTGGGTGGCGGACAACCACTCCGCCAACATGGAAGGTAGACGCGGCGGACGCGGTGTGCGCGGCGGCATGCGCGCGATGCTGCTCCCGAACTTCATCTTCATCGATCAGAAACCGAACATGCTGCGTGTCTCGGACCAGGACAATCATCCTCTCCAGACGATCATGCTCGGAGACAAGTTCGACTTGCGCTACGGCGGCGACCGGCCCGACTACTTCATTGGCCGCTGGGACGGCTCGACGCTCGTGGTCCAGCACCCGATGCCGAAGGGCGCCACCATCACCCAGACTTTCGCGCTCCAGAATCGCGGGCACAGCCTCGTGGTCACAACGACGCGGCGTGAAGGCTTCGGATCGAGGACGACGGAGATCACGACCACGTACCGCCGGGCCTGACGCGGCGTTCAAGTCGCTGCCTCCGAAGACCAGGCCACAAAGCAAAACGGCGCCGCCCCGCAAGGGGTGGCGCCGTGCTTCGTACGAGGACTAGTGCTTGGTCGAGCTCCGGTGCGTGGGAGCAGCCTTGGGCGCGAGCTTGGGCGCTGGCGCCTGGGCGTGCGGCGAGCCGCCCAGATCGAAGGAGATACCGGCCTTGAGCGACAGGTGCCCCACGTCCGAAACGGCCGTGTACCAGAGGTCGAGGGTAAAATCGGTCTTCTGGCTCAGCGGCGTCGTGAAGCCGCCCCCCATGTCGAGCCCCAGCTTCGTCGAGGTGTCCGACGCTTCCATGGCCGGGATGATCAACCCACCACCCAGGTCCTGGGCGGCCGTCGACACCTTCGCGTGAACGAAGTGGATTCCCAGTCCCGCCCCCGCGTACGGCTGGAACTTCGGGGAGGTCATGTGAAACATGTAGAGCCCTCGCGTCGAGAAGGCAATGTCGCTGATCGTAGCCTTGCTTCCAAAGGCCTCCTCGGACTTGGACCAGTAGCCCAGATGCGGCTGGAGGCGAATGTCCGGGGACAGGTTCCCCATGTTCGCGAACGCGCCGAAGCCCATCGTCCCGGGGACGTTCTCGGGATCCACGTATCCAACGTCGAAGCCCGCGCTTCTCATGCCCAGATTGCTCGCCGCCCATGCGTTTTGCGACGCCACGGTGCAAAACAGCACAACAGCCCACGTCACGAGTCGTTTTTGCATCAGCCCCTCCATGCTCGCCATGCGAAATGGCCACAGGCTCCTGCGGCTCCTGGACCCTGGATGATCCCCGCCGGGGCGCATGCGGGGCGCAAGATGCGTACCCGCGCGGGAGCGGAACGCCATTTCCGGTGAAGCCGGGCCTCTGGACTGCCGATCTTCGCAGGGAGGCTCTCATGCGCTATCTGCCCTGGATCCTGTTCGTTGTCGTGCTCGCGCCGGTCAGTTGCGCGGGCACCGGTCCGTCCCGTGGCCCCTCTCTCGAGCGCGACGTCCAGGTGGGCTTTGCCTCGTACTACGATTCGAGGCTTCACGGCGCCCGAACGGCCAACGGTGAGCGCTACGACGAGAAGGCGCTGACCGCGGCCCACCGCACCCTGCCCTTCGGCACGCGCGTCCAGGTGACCAACCTCGGCAACGGCCGGAGCGTGATCGTAACGATCACCGACCGCGGGCCCTTCGCGCGGGGGCGTGTCATCGATGTGTCACGCCGCGCCGCCCGCAGGCTGGATTTCCTGCGCGACGGCACCGCGAGGGTGCGACTCGAAGTCGTCGAAAATTGACGGAGCCCTCGAGGCTCCGCCCCGAGGGCTCCCGATGCTCGACTTCTGCAGCCGGACCTCAACGTCCATCGGATTCTGCCGGTACCCCTCCCTCGACCTTCAAGAACACCCACACCCGCTTCCACCGATTCGTACCGTTCGTCGCGGTGACCGAGAGCCCCAGCCGGTCGAGATGAGTCTGGATCGGCACGCGGTAGCGCACCCGCCAGGCCTTGGCGTCCG
Source organism: Candidatus Eiseniibacteriota bacterium (assembly GCA_041486775.1). Taxonomy (GTDB): domain Bacteria; phylum Eisenbacteria; class RBG-16-71-46; order SZUA-252; family SZUA-252; genus WS-7. The sequence goes on from JBGPMB010000069.1 coordinate 8,278, forward strand.
TGTCGTAGGCGAACGGATACTTGTGCCCCAGCCCATCCGTCAGCATCACCATGCCGGCATCGGTCGAGGCCTGCGCCGTGATCTCTACGACGCTGCCCGGCGTGACGAGAGAGTCCGGAGCGAAAGCCGTGACGTCGGGCGGCAGCGAATCGGTAGAAGCCCCCAGTCCTTCGCCACCCACACTCGCCTCCGGCGTGGTCACCGCGGTCGCCGCGACCGCTGTGGTCGGAGTCTGTTCCAGCGCCGCCGCCGGGGTCGCGCTGGTCTCGATGGCGGCGCGTTCTTTCTGCTCGCCACATCCGAGCGCCAGGAACGCCACCATGGCCGAAGCCGCGATCAACATGGTCCTCTTGCCTGCCCCATCCGTTTTCATGGCTCTTCTCCCAGCCGGCAATTGGTTCGCGATCCTCGGCCGTTGCCGGCCTCACCGCTGATCGCCCGGGCTCGGATCGGGGATCCGGTCCGGGATTTCGAGTCGCGCGCTCCTCATGGCCGCCGCTCTGCTATAGGGGCTATATCAAGGGACGTGCCTTTGGAATAAGCGGTTGTGAATGCATGACTTAAGATTTATGGCAAGCTTTGCGGAGCGGGAAATTGTGTCAAGCTTGACACAGACGGAGATTGAGGAGCACTCTGCGGATGCGGAGTAACGACTTCGCGCACAACGTACTCGGACAGTCAGGGGGGCGTGTCATGGTAGACACAGGCAGGGCCGTAGTTGGAACGGCTGCGTTCGCGCTGCTCGTTCTCGTTTTGGGCATCTCCTCGGCGGGAGCGGAGCCGACGGAGCTGCACGCGAAAGTGATCTGGGCGGCCGGGGGGCGCGCCTATGTCGCCTCGACAGGCTCTCTCTCTGTCGTGGAGGGGGATCTCCTCACGTTCTATGAGGGGAAGAAGGTCGCGGCCGAGGGCGCCGTATCCAACATCCTGGACGGAACGCTGGCGGTCGTCCGCCTGAAGTCCGGGTCGCTGGACGCGGTCAAGAAATTCGACCGCTTGCGCATCATGTCGGAGCACCCGAGGCTCCGTCCGGTGGACGTGCTGCGGATCGGAATCCCTTCCCGATCGAATCTCCTGTTCGCCTGCGCGACTCCGAGCGTGCGCTCCCCGCTGCCGCGCGCCGTCTTTCGCGGGGAGGCGATCAGCGTCCGGTCCTTCATCCTGGCCCGGGACAAGTCGGATGGAGCGACCGCGCAGTGGCCCGACACCATCCTCGTGCGTCTCTTCGACGAAGAGACCGACGAGGAAATCGCGCTGGAACGCGGTGAGCTGGACGCCGGCGTTTTCTGGCCCGGCGAGCTCTCCTCGCATATGCGTGATGATCCGAAGTGGCACGACTTCTCGTACGGCACGCGCTCGCGCGTTGTCCTGGCCGCCTTGGTTCCCCACGACACGCCGCAGGCCGCCATCGCGGCCGCGGACTCGAACGCGCTCCTCGCCGTGAATGAATCCGTGTTTCGCGGCGACCTGGTGCCGTGGGACGTAGCGGCGGGCCGCCCGGCGCCCACGAGTGCCTTCGAACCGGACTCGCCCAAGGCGAACCATCGCTTCGAGGTCGATCGCTCGGTTCCGGGGTGGCAGAACCTCGAGCGCGCTCTTCGGGGCGGGACCAGCGCGGCAGCCGCCAATTCCGACGCGCCGCCGATTCGCGTGATTCTCATGGGGTCGCAGACGCAGACCCCCGAGCCGGCCTGGTTCTCCTTCGCGGCTCGCTGCCCCGTGGTGGGCTCGCCGGGTCTCCGCGATTATCTGAAGTCGCTCGGGCCGGACGCGCTCGCGAGCATCGTGGACTGCGCCATCGCGAGGGGCGGGCGGTGACATCGCTCAAGGCGAGGCTCATCCTCGCCTTCTCTCTCATCACCCTGATCCCGCTTCTGACCGCGATGGTGATCCTCACCGCGCGCATCCAGTCCATGGTGCGCGGCCAGGCGGAGGAGCGCCTGGGCGCGGCCCTCGACGGAATCGCCGCGCAGGCGGCCGAGGATGGACGCCACATCGCCGCGAAGATGGAGATTCTCGCCCGGGATCCGCAGCTGAAGCGGCTCTACCTCCTGCGTCCCTCCGGGAGCCGCGATCTCTCCGAGTATCTGGCGGAGCGCCAGGTCCTTCTCGGACTCGACCTCCTCACCGTGGCGGATTCCAGCGGGCGGGTGATCGCGACGGGACCGGGCCCCGCCGGTGCCGCGGCCTCGGCCCTGGCACCGCCCTCGAACGTTGCCTACGACACGCCCGCCATCGCGAGGGCCGAGGGGCTCGGCGCTCTCGCCATGGTGGCCCGCTCCCCCATCCTGTACCAGGGCGCGGCCTCGGGTGCGGTCCAAGGCGGCCTGCTCTTCGACGCGGCGTCGCTCGAGCGGCTCGGCAAGACGAGCGGCGTGGAGTGGATCCTGCGCGATCCCCTGGGCCGGATCGCCGCTACGACGCTGCCCGGCTCGGGGCTCCCGTATGGAGAGCCTCGTGTCCGGGGAATCGGGCGGAGCGAGATCGCCGGACAGACCTATTCGACCCGGAGCGTGCCGCTCGCGGTCGGCGCCCCGCCCTACGCGACCATCACGGGCCTCGCCTCCACGGCGTCGGCCGACCGCGCGATCGCCTCGGTGCGGCTCTGGTCCGCGCTCCTGGCCCTCCTCGGCCTGGCGATCGCCATTCCGCTGGCCATCGTGTGGTCCGCCCAGATCTCGCGTCCCGTCGAGCGGCTGGCCGCGTTCTCGGAGAACGTGGCCCGTGGAAACTGGGAGGAGCCGCTGAAGCTCCACAGCGTGCGCGAGCTCGAGACTCTGGTCCGGGCGCTCGATCGCATGCGGCTGGATCTCAAGACCTATCGCGAGAAGCTTGTCGTGAGCGAGAGGCAGGCGGCCTGGAGCCAGATGGCTCGAAAGGTCGCGCACGAGGTGAAGAATCCGCTCACGCCGATCGCGATCTCGATCGAGGACCTGAAACGAAGCTTCGATCAGAAACGGCCGGACTTCCCCGAGATCCTGAACCAGGCGGTCCGGACCATCGGCGAAGAGGTGGAAACCCTGCGCCGCCTTCTACAAGAATTCTCCGATTTCGCGCGGATTCCCGCGCCCCGGATCGCCCCGTGCCGCGTGTCGCAGCTCCTGGGTGACATCGAGGCGCTGTACGGCCGCGAGGTCTCGTCCGGGCGCCTGGTCGTGACCCGTCCCGGGCCGGAGATCGTGGTTCCCGCCGATCCGGGCCAGATCCGACAGGCGTTGATCAACCTGATCAAGAACGGTCTCGAGGCGCTGAACGGGACCGGCCGGGTCACGGTCAGCGCCCAGGCCTTGGAGGGCGCCCTGGAGATCGCGGTCGCGGATTCCGGGTCGGGGCTGACCGAGGAGCAGAGGGCGAATCTCTTCGTGCCCGGGTTCACGACGAAGGCGCACGGCAGCGGACTGGGCCTCACCATCGTGGAGCGCATCGTGAGCGATCACGCGGGCAAGATCGTGGTGGAGGCCGGTCCCGGCCGCGGCACCACGTTCCGGATCCGCCTTCCGCTCACGGGCGAAGCGACCTCGTGACCCTCCTCATCGTGGATGACGAGGCCAACATCCGCTCGAGCCTGGTGAGCGCGCTCGGCCGCGAGGGGTACCAGGCCGATCCGGCCGCCTCGCTCGCGGAGGCGCGGACGAAGCTTCGCGAATCGTACGATTTCGTTCTCCTCGACGTGTGGCTCCCGGATGGAAGCGGCCTGGATCTCCTGGCGGAGACCATGCAGAACACCCCCGACACGATCGTCATCATGATGTCGGGACACGCGACCGTGGATGCGGCGGTGAAGGCCACGCGGCTGGGCGCCTTCGACTTTCTCGAGAAGCCGATCTCGCTCGAGCGTCTCCTCATCCTGCTCCGGAACGCAGCCGCGACGGCGGCGCTCAAGGCCGAGAACCGCCGTCTCGCCGGGCCGTGGCCGCACGCGATCGTGGGACGCTCGCGCGCGGTTGAAAAGCTTCTCCGCGAGATCCATCTGGCCGGGGCCAGCGCGGCGCGCGTCCTGATCCAGGGCGAGAACGGCACCGGGAAGGAGCTTGTGGCGCGGGCGCTCCACGCGGCGGGCCCCCGCCGGGATCAGCCGTTCGTGGCCGTGAATTGCTCCGCGATCCCGGAGGAGCTGATCGAATCCGAGCTCTTCGGACACGAGCGGGGCGCCTTCACCGGAGCCACGCATTCGCGACGCGGCCGTTTCGAGGAGGCCCACCACGGCACGCTCTTCCTCGACGAGATCGGGGACATGAGCTTGCGCGCGCAGACGAAGCTCCTTCGGGCGCTTCAGGAGGAGGAGATCACCCGCGTCGGGGGAAACCGGGCCATCCACGTGGACGTGCGCGTCATCGCGGCGACGAATCAGGACCTGGCGGAGCGGATCAAGGCCCAGCGCTTTCGCGAGGACCTCTATTTCCGGCTCGCGGTCGTTCCGATCACCGTCCCGCCGTTGCGGGAGCGCGCCGAGGACATTCCCCTTCTGGTGGAGCATTTCGCGTCCCAGATCGCGAAGGAGGCCGGCGGGAAGCCCCGGGCGTTCCACCCCGGCGCCCTGGAGCTGCTCCAGCGCTACAGCTTCCCCGGCAACGTCCGCGAGCTGCGGAACATCGTGGAGCGGCTCTGGATCATGACCCGCGGCACCACGATCGGCCCCGAGCAGGTCCAGGCCATCCTTCCCCGCCCGGACGGCGCCGCGGCTCAGGGCGTTCGATTGAGCGAGGCGGTGCGCGAGTTCGAGAAGAAGGAGATCGAGGCCGCCCTCCTGGGCGCGGGCGGAAGCATGACCCGGGCCGCCTCCATGCTGGGCCTGGAGCGAAGCCACCTCTACAAGAAGATGAAAAAGCTCGGGTGGAAGCCGGAGACCTGGAGCCCGTAGCTGAATTGCCAAGCCTCGCCGCGTTTGCTAACCTTCCCTATCTAATCCTACCGTGTTCGTTCGTCTCCGGACCGGCGACCCGTCGCCGGGCCGGTCGTTTCGTTCGCAGCGTTTTTCTCGTGGAGGCCTCCATGCCGATCCGTCTGGGAGATCCAGCCCCTAATTTCGTAGCCGACACCACCGAGGGAAAGGTCGATTTCTACAACTGGAAGGGGAACAGCTGGGCCGTCCTCTTCTCGCACCCCAAGGATTTCACGCCGGTGTGCACCACCGAGCTGGGCCGGGTGGCATCGCTCAAGAAGGAGTTCGACAAACGCAACGTGAAGGTCATCGGGCTGAGCGTGGACCCGCTGGACTCGCATGTGAGGTGGGTGGGCGACATCGCGGAGACGCAGGGTGTGCCGCTGAACTACCCGCTCTTGGCCGACGGAGACCGGAAGGTCTCGACCGCCTATGACATGCTCACGGCGGTGTACGACCCGGAAACGCCTTCGGCAGCGCCCACCACCATGACCGTTCGTTCCGTGTTCGTGATCGACCCCAAGGGCACCATCCGGCTGACGCTGACCTACCC
>JBGPMB010000070.1:0-13595 GCA_041486775.1 Candidatus Eiseniibacteriota bacterium
CCCGCGCTTCGGAGCGGTCGCGTTCCAGATGAAGCAGACCGCCCTCAACCAGTACCTGAGCACGGGCAACCTGAACAACGAGCAACTCGACGCGATCTGGGGCAAGGGCTTCAGCAAGGCCGATTTCGCCGTCCGTTTGGATATCACGAACTCCAGCGCCGAAGCGACGACGAGTCCGGTGGCGTCCACGGTGAAGTCTCACGGCGTCGACAACCTCGGCGGTTTCGATCCTTATCCCTTCGGCGTCGTCGCCGCCAATCAGATCGTCGGCGGCGGCATCGAGCTCAATACGTTCGGCATCACGCCGGCCATCACGCTCCACATGAGCAACGACAACCGCTTCGAGGGTGCGGTGACCTACCGCAAGTACTCGTTGGATCGTAGCTCGACCCTGGCCGGGAACGAACACTGGCAGGATGACGGCTCCGCTTCCTACGTCGTCAACGCGCGCATGTTCATGAATCAGGGCGACCGGCACGTGTGGGTCCCGGCCGCTTGGTATGTCAACGACGATCTCGGCTGGAGCGTCGACAACTTCGGTGGAGCGGCAGGCGTTTCGCGTTCCGCCAAGGAGACCTACCGCCAGTATGGAGTGGGAATTTCCGACAACATGCGTGTGAACGACAACAACCTTCTTCTCTGGGGCGTATCGGTCGCGCAGGCGAAGCACCATTTCACGCGGGGTGATGCCGCCATCGTCGCGGGCGAAACGCAGGAGTTGACGGAGAAGACCTCGGCGATGCCGGTCGTGTTCGCCGCCATCGAGACGGACGCCACCAAGTGGCTGAAGGTCCGCATCGGCGCGAACCGCACGCTCGTCAGCGATCGCACCGAGACCATCACCTTCGGGCCGCCCAATGCGACGACGACCGACAAGACCCGGACTTCCGCCTTCAATTTCAACGCGGGAACCGGCATCCGTTGGAACAATCTGGACGTCGACATGACGCTGAACGAGAAGTTCCCGCTCTCGGGCGGCTACATTCTCTCCGGCGATCGTTCGACCCCGTTCACCCGCGTCTCGGCCACGTACCACTACTAGAAGCCGGCGCGGCAAAGGCGGCCCTCCGGGGCCGCTCTCAGAGCTCAGGGGGCCATCCGGAAGCACGGGTGGCCCCCTCTCTTTGTGCGAAAAAGTGATTGACAAAATTTCAGACAGGTTTCTAATTTCATTAACGCAACGTGTTGCGGTCCTGGCTTCCAGCGCCGCGGCCTTCCTCGTCCACGACTCAGGGGGTAAACACGACATAGCCGGTATCTAGAGGTTCCTCGGTGGCCAGTGAGGGGTGCCCACGACGGGCACGGGCTAGGGATGGAGCGGGTCGAGCTTTGGGGCAAGGTTCGACAACAAAGATCGAGATCGCGGGGCAATGGTCCGATCTTATGGCAGGGATGCTCCCTCGGATTGGCGATTCGGTGGATCCAAAGAGGAGGCGGATCATGTTTCTTCGACCTCGGGATAGATTGGTCCTGGGCGCGGCCGTCATCATGGCCAGCGCCGTTTTTATTTTCGGGACCGCATGGGCCGGGACCACGGGACAGCTCTCCGGCGTCGTCCACGACGCCAAGACCGGAGAGCCGGTCTCGCTCGCGAGTGTCGCGATACCCACCCTCAAGCGGGGTGCCGTGACGGACGCTCAGGGGAACTACCTCATCGTGAACGTTCCCGCCGGGAAGTACTCCGTCCGGGTATCGCTCCTGGGGTACGTCTCGCAGCTGCGGGAAAACGTCGAGATCGTGCCGGACTTCTACACGAAGCTCGATTTCAACATCGAGTCGACCGTCTTGACCAACGTCCCCGAGGTGGTCGTTCGCGGGGAGCGTCCGCTCATTCAGAAGGACGCGACGGGCTCCGTGAAGTTCCTTTCCGGCGACGACCTCAAGTACCAGCCCCTGCGCGGGTACCAGGACGCGGTCGCCCAGCAGTCCGGTGTCGTGAACTTCAAGCTGAACATCGATAACGAGGCGCAGAACAACAGCACCCTCATCATCCGGGGCGGGCGCCCGAACGAGGTCGCCTACTACGTGGACGGCTTCTCGCAGCAGGATCCGCTCACCGGGGTCTCGACGACCGCCATCAACAACGACGCCATCGAGGAGATCGTGGTCCAGACCGGCGGCTTCAACGCCGAGTACGGCCGCGTCCAGTCCGGCGCCGTGAACATCGTGACCAAGGAGGGCGGCGAGAAGTACTTCGGCTCCGCGGAGGGTGTCTACGGCGACATCATGAAGAAGAGCCGCGGGTACAAGAATTTCAGCGCCTCGCTGGGCGGGCCCTTGGCGCCCAGCATGAAGCAGATCACCTTCTACGGAGCCGCGGAGCGGAAGGACGCGCAGGATCGCCATCCCAGCATCACCACCGACCAGGTGGCCGATCCGTCGCAGCCCGGACTCTTCGAGAACGGCGTCCTGCCCTCGAACGAGAGCAAGACCTGGTCCGGGGTGGGCAAGCTCTCCTGGAAGCCCAGTCCGCTCAAGACCCTCAAGCTGGGGGGGACGTACAACGAGGACCAGTGGCGGCAGTTCCAGAACACGTACCGGTTCGACCTCGACCACGCGCCACGGTTCCGCGACAAGAACTACTCCGCGTACGGAACCTGGAACCATAGCTTGAACACCCGCTCGTATTACGAGGTGAAGGCGAACTACTTCCTCACCGACCGGATCCGCGGCGACGGCGTGTTCTTCGATGACCTCAAGAAATACGCGTTTCCGGCCGGGACGGCCGATCCGAGCTACGATCCGACCCAGGCGCTTTTCTGGTTCGGGCCCGACAATGCCGCGGGGGCGCACGTGTGGGACGACTTCCTCCACCGGAACTCCTCGTACTACGGAATCTCGGGGGACTACGCGAACCAGATCTCCAAGGCGGTTCAGGTCAAGTTCGGCGGGGATTATCAGCGCCACACGCTCCGCTACTACGACCACTACTTCCCGACGCAGCTCTACCAAGACAGCTCGGGCGTCCTGCTCCCCAAGAACACCCTCGACGTGGACCGCTACGGGTACGACGCGTTCGGGAACTCGAGCAACGGCGGCCTGGACGGACCGAAGCATCCGAAGGTGGCCTCGTTCTACGCGCAGACCAAGTACGAGCGGCTGGGCCTCGTGGTGAACGCGGGCCTTCGGTTCGATTACCTGACTCCCTCCACGCAGGCGCTCCGGAGCGAGACCAGCCCGCTCCAGTCGGACGCGGGGGATTCCACCAATCTGGCGACCCGCCTGGATCCGCAAGACCTCGAGGCATCCAAGGTCTATCGCCGCCTGAGCCCGCGTCTGGGCGTCGGATTCCCGGTGACCGACCAGACGCTGGTGCACGTGAACTACGGCCAGTTCTTCCAGCAGCCGAATCTTCAGGACCTCTACGTGAGCTATGCCTTCCTGGAGCACAAGGTGAAGACGGGGGGATACTTCGTCGGGTTCGGGAATCCCAACCTGAAGCCCGAGCGGACCACGGCGTATGAGATCGGCATCACGCACACGCCGACCGACCGCTCGCGGATCGAGGCCACGGCCTATTACAAGGACGTGAAGGACCTGGTCGAGATCACGAACATCCCCTCGTCGCCGAACGCCTTCTCTTCGTACCGCAACCGTGACTTCGCGACCATCAAGGGCCTCGATCTCGCGTACACGATGCGTCGGGTGGGCCATGTCACCATGACCTCGTCGTACAGCATCTCCTGGGCCATGGGCACGGGCTCCGTCTCGCAGACGCAGCGGAACATCGCTTGGACGGCGAGCGAGGTTCCGAAGATGGCGACGCCGCTCGCCTTCGACCAGCGCCACAAGTTCTCGTGGAACCTGGACTACCGCTTCGCGAAAGGGGAAGGACCCAGCTGGCACGGCAACCGCATCCTCGAGAACGCGGGCCTGAACGTCCTCCTGAACGCGGGCAGCGGGTTCCCCTACACGCCGACCACGGTCTACAACGAGGTCACTCTGGCCAACGTGGCGTCTCAGCCGATCGGCCCCGTCAACTCACGGTACGGGCCGTGGACGACCCAGGTGGACCTGAGGGCGAACAAGGGGATCAACCTGGGCGGGCAGAATCTCGACGTCTACGTCCTGATGCTCAACGTCTTCAACCGGGACAACATCCGCACGGTCTACACGGGCTCGGGCAACGCCGGGACGACGAACTTCCTGAACACCGCGGAAGGGCAGGCGACGTACAACACGGCGGATTCGCAACGGCTGTTCAGCCTGGCCGAGCGCAGTCCGACCTTGCACGACTCCGGCCGGCTGATCCGGTTCGGAGCGAAGGTGAGCTTCTAGACCATGGAGACGCTCGCCGAGGCAGTGGGAATGAATAAGACGACGCCAGGGAGGGTGATCACGATGCGAGTCTTGCGCTGGCTCGGGGCGGCAAGTCTGATTCTGACGCTGGCCGCTTCCGATGCGGCAGCCGAGGCGACATCGGCGGCGCGGGCGCACCGCCGCTCGGTGCACCGGGCTGCACAGACCATAGACAACACGACACACATGGATGCGAACAACATCGACATGGTGGTGACGAACCACGGTTCCTTCGCCTACGACCTGGTGACCGGGAATGCCGGATTTATCTACCCCAAGGGCTCGACCAAGACCGCCGTCTTCGCGGCGGGGCCTTGGATCGGGGCCAAGGTCAACGGCCAGGTGCGCATCGCGGTCGGCGAATACTCGCAGGAGTACGCGCCGGGGCCGATGGCGAACGGCACCTTTCAGACGGACAACTCCAGCTTCCGGAACTACAAGATCGTCCGCGGCAACACCACGAGCGCCGACTACCTGAACTGGCCGGTGGCTCAGGGGGCTCCCGTCGATTCGATGGGTGCGCCGGCGCTTCTCGGCGACGCGATGATCTGGAGCGTGTACAACGACGCGGATCCGAGCGCGCACAGCAACAACGCAGGATCCACGCCTCCCCTCGGGGTCGAGGTCCAGCAGAGCACGTTCGCGTTCAACCGCTCCGGGGCCCTCGGCAACATCATCTTCATCCGCTATAAGTTACTCAACAAAGGCGGAAACCAGCTGGACAGCATGTACGTCTCGGCGTGGGCGGATCCGGACCTGGGCGGTTTCACGGACGACCTGGTCGGCTGCGACACGACCCGCTCGCTGGGCTACGTCTACAACGCCACGAATACGGACCAGCAGTACGGGGGGCAGCCGCCCGCGGTGGGGTTCGACTTCTTCCGTGGGCCGATCGTGCCCAGCGGGACACCGGGCGTCAACGACACCCTCGGGATGACGTCCTTCAACAAGTACATCAATGGAACCGATCCGCACAGCTCCGGCGAGACGTACAACTACATGAAGGGACTGAACGCCGACGGGACTCCGATCATCGACCAGACGACGCTCGCGGTCACGAGATTCCAGGTTCCGGGCGACCCGGTGGCGGGCACCGGGTGGCTCGATTCCAGCCCGGCGGACCGCCGGCTCCAGCTCTCGACCGGTCCCTTCAGCATGGCTCCCGGAGATTCCCAGGAGATCACGATCGCCATCATCGTGGGGCAGGGCACCGACCGCCTCTCGTCGATCACCGATCTGAAGAACAAGGACGACCAGGCCCAGATCGTCTTCAACCTGAACTTCGACATCCCCACGCCTCCACCCAGCCCGACGGTCTTCGTTCAGGATCTGAACAAGACCATCCGCCTGATCTGGGATCAGGCCGCCGTCGGCACCCACTCCGCCAACGCGATCCTGGGCCAGGATTTCGTGTTCGAAGGGTATCGGGTCTGGCAGCTTCCGTCCCAGGGAGGGTTCAGCAACGCCAAGGTCATCGCCACCTTCGATCAGGCGGACGGATTCGGCTCGCTCTATAGCGACCTGTTCAACTCCGGTGCGGGCGGCGTGGAGCGTACGCTGGTCGTGCACGGTCCCGACGAAGGGCTACGGTTCCAGTACGACATCTCGAGTGACGCGTTCCGCGGCGGGCCTCTCACCAACAACAGGTCCTACTACTTCGCGGTCACCGCGTACTCGCTGGACTCCATGAGTGTGGCGCCCTACATCATCGGGGTCAACCAGGTTGGCGTCATCACCGACGTGCTGGAGAGCGCCCTCAACGTCGTCACGGCGACACCCAAGGGGAGCAATTCGGTCTACACGGTCACGGCGAACCAGATCTCGGGCGATCACGTCGGCGCGTCCGTCGTGGTCGAGCAGCTCAAGGGCTCCGTGATCGGTGACTCGCTCTACCACATCACCTTCGCGCCCGACCAGAGTTGGACTCTGACCAACATCACCTCCGGACAGCAGCTCCTGACCGGGCAGACCAGCGTTGCGGGAGGATTCGATTCTCCGATTGTGACCGGGTTCATGCCGCGGGTCCTCTCCCCGACGGATCCGGCTTCCATCGCCGAGCTCCGGGGCGGCCCCGGTCTTCTGGGATCGACGGACTCGCTGGACATGTGCTGTGGTGCGACCGGCTCGCATCCCGATTCCTCGGGAACGCTGCTCCTCGAGAACTACGTGGACCCCACGGACATCACCTGGTTCAATTTCTCCGATACGGTTCAGCACGACTACCTTCTGCGCATGCTCCCGGCGGCCACCGAGCCGGCTTGGGATTACAACGGCGGCGATCCCTCGCCCCAGGCCGCGTTCAACGTGCCGTGGGAGGTGTACGACCTCGGCGAGTGTTCGTACAGCAATCCGTCGGATGACTCCAAGGTAACGGTGATGGTCCGGGACCGCGACGGGAGCGGCGATTACAGCTTTGGGGACGCGATCTACATTCGACAGATCCCCTTCTCCTCGGTTGCCTGGGGAACGCCCGGGATCCTGTCGACGGACTACGCGCCCTTGAACGACGATCAGACGCTGGGGCGGTTCACGCTCTTCCCGGTGAACGACGTCAGCCCGCCTCCCCTCTACCCTCTTCCCGTCGAGCGTTTCCGCGTGCGGGGCGGACGTCTTTGCCCGCAGGACGTGTTCGAGTTCCGGACCGCTCCTTCGGGTGGGGCTCCGGGCACAATCGTGGGGAACGACATCAAGAAGGTTCTGGCGGTTCCGAACCCGTACTACGCGCACTCGCAGTACGAGCTGACCCAGTTCGACCGGGTCATCAAGTTCACCAACATCCCGGCGTCGCGCAACGTGACCATCCGCATCTTCAACCTCGGAGGGGACCTGGTCCGGACCATCCGTCGCTCGGCCTCGGCCGGGGACGACATGTCGCGCGCGGAGATCGCATGGGATTTGAATACCGATAACCGTCTCCCGGTCGGGAGCGGTATCTACATCTTCCGAGTCGACGCGCAGGGCGTCGGAAGCAAGACCGGTCGCCTCGCCGTCTTCGTCGAAAAAGAGCGGTTGGACAACTTCTAATGGAGGGCCCGATCGCGATGAAGCCGGAACGAAATCCTTCCCCAGGACGGAGGATGGAATCTATGTGGGCCCTGCTCAGGAAAGTGGCTCTCCCGATCGCGCTGCTCGGCGTCGCCGGGCACGCGGCCGCGGGGGGGCTGGACCGGATCGGCACGGCCGGGGCGCAGGAGCTGCGCATCCCGGTGGGAGCCGCTTCGATCGCCATCGCGGGATCCGCCGTGGCGCTCGGCAACGGCCTCGGCAACGTCTACTACAACCCCGCATCCCTCGCCGCGGTGGACAACGCGGAGGGGATGATCTCCTACAGCACCTATCTGGCGGACTCCAAGGTGAACTACGGGGCCGTATCCACCAAGCTGGGTTCGGCCGGGAACGTGGCCTTCTCGATGAAGGTGCTGAACATCGGCGATATCGTCGTGACCACGGAGGACGCCCCGGAGGGAACGGGAGAGATCCTGAACCCAACCTATTCGGTCTTCGGGCTCTCCTACGGCCGCCGCATGACCGACCGGGTGGCTCTCGGATTCACGGCGAACTACATCAACGAGAAGATCGCGCAGACTTCCGCGACCGGGTTCGCCGCCGACCTCGGCGTGCAGTACGACACCGGCTGGCGTGGGCTTCGGTTCGGGTTCGCGATGAAGAATGTCGGCCCGAACATGCATTTCCAGGGGCCCAACTTCGAGCAGCGGATCACGCTGCCCGGCGACGACCCGTCCGCGCAGCCGCACGTGGTTCAGCTGGAGTCGACCGAGTTCGAGCTGCCCAGCTACATGCAGGTCGGGGTCTCCTACGACGTGGGCCTGGCGGAGAAGCAGCACGCCACCGTCTACGGCACGTTCCAGGGCAACAATTTCTCGACGGATGAATACCGCCTCGGCGCGGAATACCTCCTCGGAGAGCACATCGCCCTCCGGGGCGGATACGTGGGCCAGCTCGCCCTGAAGAGCGCCGACCGGCAGGCGGATTATCTCTATAGCTACAACTACGGCGCCGGGCTGAATTTCAAGCTGGGGGACCGTCCGCTGAGCTTCGACTGGGCCGGGACCCACGTGGGCCAGTTCTTCAGCGATAACCAGCAGGTCTCGCTCCGAATCGCGTTTTGAGCGGGACACCGGACTCGTGCGTGCGCCGGGGCGGATCCTCGCGGGTCCGCCCCGAGCCGCTTCCCAGGCGTAGCTCTCGCCCTCCGATCGCGACCCTGGCCCTCGCCTGGGCCCTGGCCCTGGTCTGTGCCTCCTTCGGCGCGCCGGAACCCGCGCGCGCCTCCGCCTGCGTGCCGGAGGGACTCCTTGCGGATTCCCTCTCCTCCGTGCCCTACGAGGTCATCGAGGGCTGCCACTTCGGAATCCTGGCGGTCTCGCTCGATCGGGGCGACACGCTGCTCGCCTTGAATCCGGGGGACCGGTTCATCCCCGCGAGCAACATGAAGCTCTTCGTGACGGGCGCCTTTCTCCGGCAGTTCGGCCCCCAGGCGCGCGGTGTCACCACGGTCGGCGCCCGTGGGAAGCTCGAACGAAAGCACGGCAGGATCGAGGCGCTGAAGGGGGATTTGATCCTCCACGCCTCGGGGTATCCCGACGTCGTCCCGTTGCTCCATCCGGGCTCGCGCGGACTCCTGGACTCGCTGGCGTACCTGCTCCACGAGGCGGGTCTCAAGAAGATCCAGGGGACCGTCTGGGTGGACGGGACGATCTTCGCCCCGGAGCCCTACGGACCCGGGTGGGCTGTGGACGACCTGCCGTTCTCCTACGGCGCGCCGCTCAACGCGGTGCTGGCGAACGGGAACGCGGCGACCCTCCTCGCGACCGCGACGCCGGGCGGGGTCACGCTGTCGCTCGACCCGCCGGAGACGCCGCTCCGCATCGTGGGCAGGGTTTCGCTCGCGGATCCGGACGTCATGCCGGTGCTCTCGATCACCCGGGAGCCCGGATCGCACGTCCTCCGCGTCACCGGGCATATTCCTCGCGGGGGAGCGGCCAAGCGACAGATCGCCGTGCCGGATCCCGACTCCACGGCCGGGCTCGTGTTCCTGGGCGCGATGCGGCGGGCCGGCATCGAGGCGCGCGCGAAGGTCGCGGTGGCGCCGGCGGGCTCTGTGCCTTCGCCCGATACGGACACCCTCCTTCGCCTCGAGTCTCCGACCGCGGCGGAGGTGGTCTCCATGGTGGACGCCTACAGCTTGAACGTCGAGACGGAGGCCCTTCTGCGCCACCTCGATCCGGCGCCCGTCGGAAAGGCCGCGGGGCCCGCGCTGCGGCGGCTCTACGCCATGCTGGCCGAGACCGGCATCGACACGCTGGATCTTTCCTTCGTGGACGGGTCCGGGCTCTCGCCGCTGAACCTCGCCACGCCGCGCGCGTTCGTGCGCTGGCTCGCATCGCTGGATCGCGATTCCACGCTCGGCGGCGTCCTCCGCGAGTCGCTCGCGTCCCCCGGCGCGGTGGGGACGCTCCAGAAGCGCTTTCCGTCCCTGGGCCCGGGCGTTCTCCTGAGGGCGAAGTCGGGCACGCTGACCAACGTGAGCGGACTCTCCGGATACCTCACGACGCAGGCTGGGGAGCGGGTGGCGTTTTCGATCCTGAGCAACGGGAACCGGGCCAGCGTGTCGGCCGCGCACGCCGCGGAGGAGGAGATCGTGGGGATCCTGAGCCGGTTCACGCGATTGCCCTCCGGACAGGCCACGGCGCCCCAGGCGGGCCCCCGGATGGTCCCACGATGACCGCCCCGCCGCGGCTTCGTCCGGGAGACCGGATCGGCGTCGTCGCCCCCTCGGGGCCGGTCTTGCGACGCTACGTGGTTGCGGGGCTGCGCGTGCTCGAGGCCGCGGGATATCACCCCGTCCTGGCGCGTCACCTCTACGACCGGCGGGGGCACCTGGCGGGCACGGACGAGGCGCGGGCGGACGATTTGAACCGCATGCTGCGCGATCCCGACATCCGGTGCGTGCTCATGGCGCGGGGCGGCTACGGCGCGATGCGGATCGCGACCCAGGTGGATTGGGCCGCGATGCGCCGCGATCCGAAGATCTTCGCCGGGTACTCGGACGCGACCTTTTTGCATCTGGGTTTTCAGGCGCGCTCCGGCGTGCGCACGCTGCACGGCCCGAACCTGCATGGTCTGGGCTTGGGGCGCCGCGGTGAGATCGTCCGCTGGCTGGCCTGGCTCTCGAATCCGCTTCCCGCGCCGGGTTTCCGCGAGCTGGCGGCACCCCTTCGCCTGGCGCGTGGCCTCGGGGTCTCGGGACGCGTTCTGGGAGGAAATCTCGCCCTGGTCCACCACGCGGCCGGCACGCCGTACCTTCCCTCGCTGCGCGGCGCGATCCTCTTCTTGGAGGAGGTGAACGAGCCCCCCTACAAGATCGACGCGATGCTCGCGCACATCGCCCTGGCGGGCTCGCTCCGGGGCGTTCGGGGCGCGGCGCTGGGGAGCTTCATCCACTGCGTCCCGAAGCCGAAGCACCGGGAGCTATCCCTCCGTCAGGTGCTGCGGGACCACCTCGGTGGATGGGGGGTGCCGGCCCTCGGGGGAATCAAGGCAGGGCACGGGCGGCGTAATCTGCCTTTACCCCTGGGGGCCCGCGCCACGCTGGATCCGCGGCGCGGACGGCTCATCTTCGAGGAAGGGCTGGTCGCCTGATCAGGCGTACACGCCGCGGAGCGTGATCGCGTCCACGACGCGCTTGATGGCCAGCATGAACGCGGCGACCCGGAGCGAGACCTTGTGCTCCTCCGCCATCCCGTACACGTCGTTGAACGAGGTGACCATGATGTGCTCCAGGCGCTCGTTCACTTCGCTCTCACGCCAGAAGTAGCCCTGCCGGTCCTGGACCCATTCGAAGTAGGAGACCGTCACGCCTCCGGAATTGGCGAGGATGTCGGGGATGACCATCACGCCCGCCTTGTTCAAGATCTTGTCCGCCTGGTGGGTCGTGGGGCCGTTCGCCCCCTCGGCGATGATGCGGGCCGAGATGCGCGAGGCGTTCACGTGGGTGATCTGGTTCTCGAGGGCTGCGGGGATCAGGATGTCGCAGGGAACCTCGAGGATCTTCTTCCCCTCGACCGGCGTGCCGCCCGGGAAGCCCGCCACGGTCTTCTTCTCGGCGAGGTGCTTCATCAGGGCGGGCAAGTCGAGCCCCTTGGGGTTCGCCACCCCACCCTTGACGTCGCTCACGCCCACGATCAGCGTCCCGTCCTTGGCCAGGAGATCGGCCGCCACCGAGCCGACGTTGCCGAAGCCCTGCACGACGACCTTGGCGCCTTTCAAGCTCATGCCCAGCTTCTTCGCGGCCTCGCGGATCACGAAGAGGACGCCGCGCCCGGTCGCCTCGCGGCGTCCGGCGGAGCCCCCCAATATGAGCGGCTTTCCCGTGACGACCGAGGTCACGGTGTGGCGCGCGTGCATGGAGTAGGTGTCCATGATCCACGCCATGGTCTGCTCGTTGGTGTTCACGTCCGGCGCGGGCACGTCCGATTCCGGTCCGATCACGTCGATCAAGTCGGCGGTGTACCGCCGCGTGAGCTTCTCCAACTCGGCTTTCGACATCTTCGAGGGATCGCACGCGATCCCTCCCTTGCCGCCGCCGAAGGGAATGCCGACCACCGCGCACTTCCACGTCATCCAGGCGGCGAGGGCCATCACTTCCTCGAGCGTCACGTCCGGGTGATAGCGGATGCCGCCCTTGGCGGGTCCGCGGATGATGGAGTGCTGGACCCGGTATCCGGTGAACACGCGGAAGCTCCCGTCGTCCATTTGGACCGGGAGCTTCACGATGGTCGCTCGGCGCGGCTCCTTGATGATCTGCACGAAGCTGGGATCCAGCTTGAGGCGCTGTGCGGCCTCCTCGAACTGGAGTCTGGCGTTCTCGAGCGGGTCGAGCTCTTTTTGGATCTCGGAGCCCTCGGAGCTTGTTACGATCGACATCGGTGGATTCCCTGGTTGGATTGCGCTAAGTGACGAAAATGCTTCGTTTTTGAGCCCGCGGTAGTGTAGAGAAGAGAGGGGTCTCATTCAAGCATGTACTATCTCTTCTACATCCCGATCGGCACCGAAGCCCGCGTCCGCGGAACCCCTTGGGGGACGATTACATTGGCGGGCGTGAGCCTCGCCGTGTTCCTCTATTTCCGCTTCACGCCGGGCTCGGAGCCGGATTTTTACCGGTTCACGCTGCAGCCGGGGGCGCCATCGGTCTTCACCTCGATCACGTCGTCCTTTCTCCACGTGGGCTGGCTCCACCTCCTGAGCAATCTCGTCTATCTGGGCATCTTCGCGCCGCCGATCGAGTCGCGCCTGGGCACCGTTCGGTTTCTCGCGGTCTACCTCTGCTTCGCGGGGCTCGCGAACCTGGCGCAGGCGGCCTGGATGATGGCCTACACGCCGGAGCTTGCCTCGATGCCGATCCTCGGGGCCTCGGGCGCCGTGGCCGGGGTGATGGGGCTTTTCCTCGTCCGCCTCTACTTCGCCCGTCTCAAATTCACCGCCGTCACGCTGATGTATTTCCAGGGAATCACCAGGGTGAACAAGATCGCGCTGCCTGCGTTCGCGGCGATCATCCTCTGGTTCGTGCTGCAGGCGGTCTACCAGATGGCGCAACCGGTCGAGGGCACCGCCTACATCTCGCATCTCGCGGGGCTTCTGACCGGCGTGGCGCTGGGGTTTCTGATGGGGCTCGCCGGGGAGGCGCGGCTGGAGCGACGCCTCGTCGTGGGGGATCGTTACGCGGAGCGCGGTGAGTGGTACGCCGCGCTCGGCGAGTACGAAAGCTACCTGGCCAAGAAGCCGCAGGATGCCGACGTCCTGATCCGCGTGGCGCGCGTGCAGCGGGTCACCCACCAGAGCGCCGCATCACAAGAGAGGTTCCGCGAGGCCATCGCGTCACGCCTGCGGGCGGGGCAGGTCGAGGAGGCGTGCGATACGTTCGACGAGATGAAGCGCCTCCTGGGGGACGTGCCGATTCCCTCGGGGCATCTCTTGCGCATCGCGCGCTGCTTCGAGGAGCGGGGGAGGCCGAGCGACGCGAGCCGCGCGTACGAGGCCTACGGACGCCACTACCCGAACGCGCCGGGGGCCGCCACGGCGCTCCTCAAGTGCATCGACATCGAGCGCAGGATCCTCAACAACCCGGGCCGCGCGCAGTACGTCTGCCAGGAGCTCCTGAAGCTCGCCCTACCGCCCGACGTGGAAAAGCTCGCGCGCGAGCGTCAGAACGCCGTCATGGAACAGCTGGTGCGGCAGCGGATCCCGATGCGGGAGCCGGCTACGCGACGAGCTAA
>JBGPMB010000071.1:0-13565 GCA_041486775.1 Candidatus Eiseniibacteriota bacterium
AATCCCATCGCTCCGGGACTCGCGAGCCCGACCAGCGCGTTCAGGTTGGCGCCGTCCAGATAGAGGAGCGCCCCCTGATCGTGCACGATCTTCGCGATCTCGCCCACCTGGCGCTCGAAGATGCCGAGCGTGTTCGGATTCGTGAGCATGAGGGCGGCCGTCTTGCCCGAGACCGCGCGCCTCAGCGCTTCCAGATCCACGCATCCATCCGGGCCCGAGGGCACCGTGACCGCGCGATAACCGACCTGGTTCGCGGTCGAGGGGTTGGTGCCGTGCGCGGAGTCCGGCACGATCACTTCCTCGCGCGCGTCCCCCCGCTGCGCATGGTGGGCGCGCGTCATGAGGATCGCGGTCAGCTCGCACTGCGCGCCCGCGACCGGCTGGGTGGTGATGGCGGGCATTCCCATGATGGCCTTCAGCCACTCGTGCAGCTCCCATATCACCGCGAGGGCGCCCTGGGAGAGCTCTTCCGACTGGAACGGATGAATCGACGCAAACCCAGGCATCGCGGCCATTTCATCGTTCAGCTTCGGGTTGTACTTCATGGTACAGGAGCCGAGCGGATAGATGGCCTTGTCGATGTGGTGATTCAGCACCGAAAGGTTCACGAAGTGGCGCACGGCGGCGGGCTCGGAGATCTCGGGAAGTCCCGGGGCCTCCGCGCGCAGCCGCTCACGAGGCAGATGCTTCTCCACCCCCTCCGCCGGCACGTCGAGCGGCTGGAGCCTCGGGCCCCGATGGCCCGGGACCGAGCGCTCGAGCAGGGTCAGCTCCGGCACGCGGCCTCCTCGACCGGCTTCCCGGCCGGGCGACGCGCCCACTCGGCGAGCGTCTCCACGTAGCGGTCCATCTCTTCGCGCGTCCGCTTCTCCGTCACGGCCACGAGCACGTCCCGGGATCGCGAGCGGTCGAAGCGCTCGAGCGGAACGCCCGCGAGGATGCGGCGCTTCTCGGCCGCGCGAAGGAACGAGGCGGCGGGGCCCGGGAGCTTGAGGACGAATTCGCGGAAGTAGGGCGCGTCGGCGTTCGCGAGGGTCACGCCGGGGACCTGCGCCGCGCGGCGCGCGAGATAGTGCGCCTTCTCCATCGATTGCACCGCCACGTCGCGCATCCCCTGCGCGCCCAGGAGCGCCATGTGGATCGCGTTGGCCAGGGCCATGAGACCCTGGTTCGTGCAGATGTTCGAAGTCGCGCGCTCGCGGCGAATGTGCTGCTCGCGCGTCTGCAGCGTGAGCACATAGCCGCGACGCCCCTCGAGGTCCACCGTGACCCCCGCGAGACGGCCCGGCAGGCGGCGCACGTCCGACTTCTTCACCGAGAAGAATCCCGCGAGCGGCCCGCCGTACCCCATCGGAACCCCCAGCGACTGTCCCTCCCCCACGACGACGTCCGCGCCGTCCTGACCCGGGGGTTTCAGTATCGCGAGCGCGACGGGATCGACCGATGCGATCGAATAAGCGCCCGCCGCGTGGGCCGCGTCGGACAGCGCGCGCCCGTCCTCGACGATGCCTTCGAAGTTCGGCTGCGCCCAGAGGAAGGCCGCGACTTCGGAGGTAAGCGCTTCCTTGAGCCCGGCGACCGAGGTCACCCCGCGCTCCAGCGGCACTTCGCGCACTTCGAAGGATCCCGCCGAGGCGTACGTCCGCACCACCTCGCGGTAGTGAGGATGCACGCCCTGCGAGAGGAGCAAGATTTTCCGGCCCGTGGCGCCCAGGGCGAGATGCGCCGCCTCGGCACAGGCAGTCGCGCCGTCGTACATGGAGGCGTTCGCCACCTCCATGCCCGTCAGCTCGCAGATCATGGATTGATATTCGAAGATCGTCTGGAGCGTCCCCTGCGCGACCTCCGGCTGGTACGGCGTGTACGCGGTGGCGAACTCGGATCGGGCAATCAGGGAGCGGAGCGCCGCCGGAATGAAGTGGTCGTAGATCCCGGCGCCGAGAAAGCAGGCGTAGTGTTGCGCGTCGGCGTTCGATTCCGCCCACTGCGTGAAGCGGCGGGCAATCTCGTATTCGGCGAGCGGCGCGTCGACGGGCAGAGGCCCGCGAACGCGGAACTCCGCCGGGATCGCCTCCCAGAGCGCCTCGATGCTCGGGGCGCCGATCTTCTGCAACATGGCGCGACGCTCGGCGTCGCTCCGCCCGACAAAACTCACGCGTGCGCCCCCAGGGCCTTCTCGTAGTCCGCGGCGCTCAGGAGCGCCTCCACCTCGGCCGGATTCGTCATCTTGATCCGGACCATCCAGCCCTTCTCATAGGGAGATTGGTTGATGAGGGCCGGATTGTCCTTGATCTCCGCGTTGATCGCGGAGACTTCACCCGAGACGGGGGCAAAGAGGTCGCTCACGGTCTTGACCGCGTCGATCGTGCCGAAGCTCTTCATCTGTTGCACCCGCGCGCCGACGGAAGGAAGCTCGACGAAGACCACGTCCCCCAGCTCCCCCTGCGCGAAGTCGGTGATGCCGACCTCCGCTTCCGAGCCGCGCACGCGCACCCATTCGTGCTCCTTCGTGTACTTGAGATCCGCCGGGACCTTCATGTCGCTCTCCTGGGTTTGGGGGCGCGCACGCTTCCCGCGCGGTACATCGGCCGGGCCACGACCTGGGCCGGCATCTCGTGTCCGCGCGTGCGCACTTCGAGCTTCGAGCCCACCGCGGCGTGCTCGTTCCGGGTGTAGGCCATCGCGACCGGTTTTCCGATGCTGATTCCCATCGATCCGCTGGTGACGATTCCCACCGGCTGACCCTGGAACGTGACCTCGCATCCGTGGCGGGCGATCCGTTCGCCGTCCAGCACGAGCCCCACGAGCTTGCGATCGAGACCCCGGCGCTGCGCTTCGACGAGCGCTTCCTGACCCAGGAACGCGGTCTTGTCCAGTCGGACCGTCCAGCCGAGGCCGGCCTCCAGCGGATTCGTCGTCTCATCGATGTCGTTCCCGTAGAGGCAGTAGCCCATCTCCAGGCGCAGCGTGTCGCGCGCCCCGAGCCCGATCGGCCGGATCAGGGCCGGACGGCCCGCTTCGAACACGCGGTCCCAGGTCTGAAGCGCGCGGGAGGCGCGGACGTAGATCTCGAAGCCGTCCTCGCCGGTGTAGCCGGTCCGCGAGACCAGCGTCCAGTCCTCCCCTTCGCCCTCCTCGAAGAACGTGTAGAACTCGAGACTCTTGGCGCGCTCCCCGTAGAGCCGCGCCACGACGTCTTCCGCCCGGGGGCCCTGCACCGCGAGCTGGGCGGTCTCTTCGTTCTCGTTCACGACCGTCACGTCACGCGGGACGTGTTCCTGGACCCAGGCCAGGTCCTTCTCGAAGTTCGCGGCATTCACGACGAGGAGCCGGTCCTTGCCTCCGGCGTACACGAGGAGGTCGTCCACGATGCCCCCGGTCTCGAGGCACATCGGCGTATACACCGCCTTTCCGTCCGGAATCGAGTCGACCTCGTTCGTGACAAGACGGTTCGCGTAGGCGCGGGCGCCCGGGCCCGTGAGCCGGATCTCGCCCATGTGGGAAACGTCGAAGACGCCGACGCCGCCGCGCACGGCCCGGTGCTCCGCCACGATGCCCTCGTACTGGATCGGCATCTCGAATCCGGCGAAGGGAACCATCTTGGCGCCGAGGGCCACGTGGCGGGCGTAGAACGGCGTTCGCTTGAGCGTGGACGTGGTGTCGAGCATCCTCAAATCGAGTTCGTGGTTGAGGTTAAGGTGGATCGAGAAGGGTTAACGTATCACATCCGGAGGCGGATTCAAACCGCCGCCTCGCGGGCCCGCGCACGAGGGCGGTGGGCGGGAAGGACGGCCCGAAGGGCTTCGCCGGTGTGGGACTCGGGCACTTTCGCCACGCGCTCGGGTGGACCCTCGGCAACCACGCGCCCTCCTGCGTCGCCTCCTTCGGGGCCGAGATCCACGATCCAGTCGGCGGACCGGATCACGTCCAGGTTGTGCTCGATGACGAGCACCGTGTTCCCCCGGTCGACGAGCCGGTTCAGAACGTCGAGGAGCGCCTTCACGTCCTCGAAGTGGAGCCCCGTCGTGGGTTCGTCCAGGAGGTAGAGCGTCCGCCCCGTCTCGACGCGCGAGAGCTCGGTCGCGAGCTTGACGCGCTGCGCCTCGCCGCCGGAAAGCGTGGTGGCCGGCTGGCCCAGGTGGATGTAGCCCAGGCCGACCCCGCTCAGGGTCTCGAGCTTTCGTTTCACCTGAGGGATCGCGGTGAGAAATTCCAGCGCCTCGTCCACGGTCATCTCCAGCACGTCGGCGATCGACTTGCCCTTGAACGTGACCTCGAGCGTCTCCCGGTTGTATCGCTTGCCGCGGCACACGTCGCAGGTCACGTACACGTCGGGGAGGAAGTGCATCTCGATCTTGACCAGGCCGTCTCCCGCACAGGCCTCGCAGCGTCCGCCCTTCACGTTGAAGCTGAAGCGGCCCGGTTTGTATCCGCGAACCTTGGCCTCGGGAAGCTGGGCGAAGAGATCGCGGATGAAGCCGAAGACGCCGGTGTAGGTCGCGGGGTTGCTCCGGGGCGTGCGTCCGATCGGGGACTGGTCGATGGCGACGACCTTGTCGATGTGCTTCAGGCCCTCGATCCGATCGTGCGCGCCGGGGGTTGCCTTGGCCTGGTAGAAGTGCCGCGCCAGCGCGCGGAAGAGAATGTCCTGCACCAGGGTGCTCTTCCCCGAGCCGGACACGCCCGTCACGGTGACGAGGGCTCCGAGGGGGAACCGGACGCGCACGTTCTTCAAGTTGTTCGCGCGCGCGCCGACCACGGCGAGAAACTCCCCGCTGCCCGGTCGGCGCGTCGCCGGGATCTCGACCTCCCGCTCCCCGGAGAGATACTGCCCGGTCAGAGACTCGGGGGTGTTCCGGATGTCCTCGATCGTTCCCTGCGCCACGAGGTGCCCGCCGTGCCGTCCCGCTCCGGGGCCGAGGTCGACGATATGGTCCGCGGCCTCCATGGTCTCCCGGTCGTGCTCCACCACCAGAACCGAGTTGCCGAGATCCCGAAGCGCGATCAGCGTGCGCAGGAGCTTCTTGTTGTCGCGCGGATGGAGGCCGACGCTGGGCTCGTCCAGGATGTAGAGCACGCCGGTGAGCCGCGAGCCGATCTGCGTGGCCAGCCGGATTCGCTGCGCTTCTCCGCCCGCGAGCGTGGAAGCGGCGCGGTCGAGCGTGAGGTACCCCACGCCGACATCTTCGAGGAACTGCAGGCGTTGCCGTAATTCCTTCACGACGGGGGCCGCGATGATGCTGTCACGGGGCCCCAACGTGATGCCGCCCACGAATGGAAGCGCGCGCTCGACCGACATCGCCGCCCATTCCGCGATCGAACGCTCGGCGACTTTGACCGCGAGCGCCTCGGGCTTCAAGCGCGCGCCGCCGCACGCGGGGCACGGCTTCTTGCTCATGCTCTGCTCGATGTGGGCCCGCACCTGCTCCGACGTGGTGTCCCGGTAGCGGCGCATCAGCTCGGGGATGACGCCCCGGAAGCGGCCCTTGTGCGACCAGATGTTTCCGCTCTTCATCTTGAACTTGTACTGGATCTTCTCGTCGCCCAGCCCGTGGAGGAGTGCCTTCTGGGCCGCCGCGGGGAGCTTCCCGAAGGGCGTGTCCATGGAGATCTTCATGCGCTTCGCGAAGGCCTGGATCGTCCCCTTGATCCACGTCCCCTCGGCATCGCCCCACACGACCACGGCGCCGTCCTTGAGCGACTTGGAGCGGTCGGGCACCACCAGGTCCGGATCCACCTCGAAGGCGGTGCCCAGCCCGTGGCAGGTCTTGCACGCGCCGTAGGGGCTGTTGAAGCTGAACGAGCGGGGCTCCGGCGGCTCGTAGGAAATCCCGCACTCCGGGCAGGCCGCGGACGTCGAGAGCACGACCTCCGCCCCCTTGGACGGGAGGATCGTGACCAGGCCCGAGGCGAGGCGGGTCGCGGTCTCGATGGACTCGTGGAGGCGGCTCTTCCGCGAGGCCTCCGCGGGCAGACGATCCACCAGGATCTCGATGGTGTGCTTCTTCTTCTTGTCGAGCGGGATCTCGTCCTCCAGCTCGTGCCAGGTCCCGTCCACGCGCGCCCGCACAAAGCCCAGCTTCCGGAATTGGGCCAGCTCCTTCCGGTACTCCCCTTTCCGTCCGCGGACCACGGGAGCGAGCAGTTGGAGCTTGTCCCCCGCGTGCGCCTCGAGGATCTGGTCCACCATCTCCTGCACGGTCTGGCCCCGGATGAGGCGGCCGCACGTGAGGCAGTGCTGCACGCCGATGCGCGCGAAGAGGAGTCGCAGATAGTCGTAGATCTCCGTCACGGTCGCGACCGTCGAGCGGGGATTGGTGCCGGCGGTGCGCTGCTCGATGGAGATCGCGGGCGAGAGCCCCTCGATCTGATCCACGTCCGGCTTTTCCATCTGCCCCAGGAATTGCCGCGCGTAGGCGGAGAGCGACTCCACGTAGCGCCTCTGTCCCTCGGCGTAGAGCGTGTCGAAGGCGAGCGAGGACTTCCCCGAGCCCGAGACGCCCGTCAGGACGACGAGGGCGTTCCTCGGGATGTCGAGGCTCCGGTTCTTCAAGTTGTGCTCGCGCGCGCCTCGAATCTTGATCAGGTCCATGCCGCCTCCCCTCCGGACTCGGGCCGCTTCAAGATGCGCCGCATGAAGGCGCGGCATCGGGAAGTCTCCGGGCGGTCGATCAAGTCCCGGGCGGTGCCCGACTCCACGAGAATGCCCTCGTCCAGGAACACGGCCCGCTGCGCCGCCTCCCGCGCGAAGCCGATCTCGTGGGTCACGACGAGCATGGTCATGCCCTCGCGGGCCAGGTCCCGCATCACTTCCAGCACCTCGAGAATCATCTCGGGATCGAGCGCCGAGGTCGGCTCGTCGAAGAGCATGATCTTGGGATTCATGGCCAGCGCGCGCGCGATGGCGACCCGCTGCTTCTCGCCTCCGCTCAGCTCGGCGGGCAGGCGCGACTCCTTCCCCCCGAGCCCCACGCGATCGAGCAGCGCCCGCGCGTTCCGCTCCGCCTCGGCGGCGGGACGGCGGCGGACCACCGTCTGCGGCAGGACGAGGTTCATGAGCGCCGTCCGGTTCGGAAAGAGATGAAACCCCTGAAAGACCATGCCCACTTCCTCGCGCACCTTGTTCCAGTCCGTGGTTTGGTGATCCACCCGCATCCCATCGATGATGATCTCACCCTCGTCAAGTGTTTCGAGCCCGTTCACGCACCGCAAGAGGGTGCTCTTCCCCGATCCGCTCGGCCCCATGATCACGAGGGTCTGGCCCCGCTCCACGTCCAGGGTGATGCCCCGCACCCCGTAGTGCCCGCCGGGGAACCGCCGCGAGACGCCGCGGATCCGGACCATCGGCTCGTCACGGCGCGACAAGGCGCGCCTCCATCCACCGGCTCAGGAGCGAGAGCACGAGGCAGATCGCGAAATAGATCGCGCCGATCGCCAGAAAGACCTCGAACGGAGAGAAGATCCGCGAGTTGATCTGCCTGCCCACCAGCATCAGCTCCTCGTAGGAGACGAGCGAGGCGAGCGAGCTGTCCTTCACCAGCGAGACGAACTGGCCGGTCAGAGGCGGGAGCGAGCGCCGCACCGCCTGCGGCACGATCACGTGGCGCATGCTCTGAAACCAGCTCATCCCCAGGGAGCGGGCCGCCTCCATCTGCCCCCGGTCCACCGATTGGATGCCGGCACGCACGATTTCGGCTACGTAGGCCCCCTCGAAGACCGAGAGCCCGATCACCGAGGCCCAGAACGGGCTCACCGGGAGGAACGCACCCATCCCGAAGTAGATGAGATACAGGACGAGCATGAGCGGGATGTTCCGGAGAAGCTCGACGTACGCGGCGGAGAGGAAGCGCATCGGCTTGAGCGGCTGGACGCGCATCAGCCCCGCGACCGCTCCGAGCAGGCTCCCCAGGACGATCGATACGACCGAGATCTGGAGGGTGCGGAGCGTCGCCGCGCCGATCAGGGGGAAATATTGAGGAATCTGCTCCCAATACCAGGTGTACACGCGGCGCTCAGGAGGAGGGCTTCTGGACCCGGCCGCG
This sequence comes from Candidatus Eiseniibacteriota bacterium, assembly GCA_041486775.1. Lineage (GTDB taxonomy): Bacteria > Eisenbacteria > RBG-16-71-46 > SZUA-252 > SZUA-252 > WS-7. The sequence goes on from JBGPMB010000071.1 coordinate 8,043, forward strand.
CCACGGCATCTTCACGAACCAGGTGTCGTAGAGCGAATCGTACGCGCCGCTCGCCCGTAGCTCGAAGATGGTGAGGTTCAGCCAATCGCGGAATTCCGTGTCCCCCCGGCGCACCGCCATCGCGAGATACTCCTTCGTGAAGGGCTCGAGGATCGCGAAGGTGCGCTCGGGCGATTCCTGCGCGCGGATCGCCACGAAGGGCTTGTCGTACACCATGACGTCGGCCCGGCCCGCGTCCACCTCCAGGGCCGCGTCCGATTCGGACTCCATGGTCTTGATGGTCGCCTTCGTGAAGAGCTTCCGCGCGGCGATCTCGCCGGTCGTGCCGAGCCGGGTCGCCACCACCACGCCCGGCCGGTCGAAGTCGCCGACGCTGAGCTTGGGGGATGGCTTCCACTTCGCGCGGTTCACGAGGAGCGCCTGCCCCGTCTCGAAGTAGGGATCGGTGAACGAGCACCGCAGCGCCCGCTCCGGCGTGCGCGTCATCCCCGACATGATCATGTCGAACTTGTTCGCGTTCAGGTTGGCGATGATGGGGTCCCAGTCGCTTTTCACAAACTCGGCCCGCACGCCGTTCCCCATCTCTCTCGCCACGTAGCGCGCCACGTCCACGTCGAAGCCGATCATGTTGCCGTCGACATCGATCATCTCGAAGGGTGCATAGCCCGGGTTCATCCCGACGCGAAGAACCTTGGTCGCGAGGATCCGGTCCAAGGTGGAGGGCCGCTCCGCGGTGGGCGCGGGACCGCCGCACCCGACGAGCTGGAGCAAGAGGATCGTGAGGGGAAGGGCGAAGCGCATGAGTCGGCGAGCGTAGGGGCCGGGCCGCCGCGTGTCAAGGCGCGGCCTACTCCCAGCGCAGCGAATCCACCGGGTCCAGCTTCGAGGCCTTCATCGCGGGGTAAATGCCGAAGAAGAGCCCGATGATGGTCGAGGAGAAGAACCCCAGCGCCATCCCCCAGATCGGGACCGCGAAGCTGAACTTCGCCAGGACGTGGACCAGGAAGCCCGCGCCGAGCCCGACCACGATTCCGAGCACACCTCCGGTGCCGGTCAGCGTCATCGCCTCGACCAGGAACTGCCAGAGGATGTCCCGCCGTCGCGCCCCGAGGGCCTTCCGCACGCCGATCTCCCGGGTCCGCTCGGTCACCGAGACCAGCATGATGTTCATGACGCCGATCCCGCCGACCATGAGCCCGATCGAGGAGATCACCATCATGACGAGGTAGAAGGCGCCCGTGATCTGCTTGTAGATGTCGACCAGGGACTGGTCGGTGAAGATGGCGAAGTTGTCCCCCTGCCGGTACGCCACCTTCCGCTGGCGGCGGAGCGTCTCGGTCATCTGATCGATGGCCGTGTCGATCAGCTCCGGGGTCTCGGGCTTGGCGTTCAGGACCATGCGGAGATTCGGCCCCAGGGTCTTCTCGAGGGTGGAGTACGGGACGATCACGATGTCGTCGAGACTCTGCCCGATGAACTTTCCGCGCTCCTCCACCTGGCCGACCACGGTGTACGGATAGCCCCCGATGTAGATCGTCTTTCCCATCGGATTCGCGTGGGGGAACAAAGTCTCGATCTGGTCCTTGCCGAGCACGCATACGGTCGAGCGGTGCTCCACCTCGGTCTCGGTGAAGAACCGCCCGTTCGCGATGCCCCAGGTGTTCGTGACGAGGAAATCGGGCGTGGTGCCGATGACGGTGGTGGCGCGGCTCTCGGAGTCGCGGTAGCGGAGCTGCGCGTCCACGAAATTGAGCGGCGCCACCGCCTTCACGGCGGGACAGGTGCGGCGAATGGCCTCGGCGTCCTCGATCGTGAACCACTTGCGCCGCCGCAGGCTGTCCGGGAAGCCGCCCACGAAAGCTCCGGGGCGGAAGGGCCGGATGTAGAGCACGTCGGACCCGATGGCAGCGATCTGGGCCTTCATGCTGCGGTTCAGGCCCTCGATCAAGGAGACGATGGCCATGATGCTCGTGATGCCGATGATGACCCCGAGCACGGTCAGGAACGATCGGAGCTTGTTGGTCCGGATCGCCTCGAACGCGATCGAGATGCCTTCGCGGACGTCGACGGACACGCGCTACTCCTGCCGGAGCGCCACGATCGGGTCGAGCTTCGCGGCCCTCGTGGCGGGATAGACCCCGAAGAAGAGCCCTATCGAGGAAGCGACGATGAGGCTGATCGCCACGGACCAGGGCTGGATGGTGGCGGGGAGGGGCGTGGCGAGCCGGACCAGGAGCGCCACGGCGACGCCGACCAGCACGCCGAGCACGCCGCCGAACAGCGAGAGCACGACGGTCTCGCTCAGGAACTGGGAGAGGAGGTCGCTCTGCCGGGCACCCAGCGCCTTCCGGATGCCGATCTCGCGCGTCCGCTCGGTCACGGCGACCAGCATGATGTTCATGATGACGATCCCCCCGACCAGGAGGGAGATGGCCACCAGGCCGATCGTGCCGGCGTAGATCCCCTTCGTCAGATTCTGGTAGAGCGCCATGTACGTCTCCGACGTCGTGATCGCGAAGTCCTCCGGCTTTCCGATGGGAACGTGCCGGCGGGCGCGCAGGATCACGCGCGCCTCGTCCTTGACGCGCTCGATATCGGTGCCGGGTCGGGCGCGCATGAGGATCGTGACCGACTCGTGCGGGCCGAACATCTTCTGGTACTGGCCGAAGGGCAGGAGCACGAAGTTGTCCTGGCTCTGGCCGAGCACGTTGCCGCGCGCCGCCACCGTGCCCACCACCTTGAGCGAGTACCCTCCGACGCGGATCTCCTGCCCGATGGGGTCCACCACCGGGAAGAGCTGCTGGGCCAGCTCCGAGCCGATGAGGCAGACCGCGCGGCGCTTTCCGATCTCGTCGTCCTCGAGCGCCCTGCCCTGGTCGGTGTCGTAGGTGCCCACCGCCCCGTAGCCCTCGGTGGTGCCCAGGATGCGCACGTTCTGCAGCTCGACCTTGCCCGCGTGGACGCGCTTGTTCGTCTCGAGCTGCCCCACCACCTCCGACGCGAGGCGCGATTGGCGCTTCAGGGCCTCGGCGTCGAGGAGGGTCAGGTCCCGGCGCTTCAGCGCGTCGCGAAAGGCGTCCTCGTTGGTGATGAGACCGAACTTGTCGATGTAGATGACCTTGAGTCCCTGCTCCAGCACCTTCTCGCTCACGTACGTGTTCATGCCGTCGATCACGGCGACCACGGCGATGACCGACATGACCGCGACCACGTTGCCGATCACGGTCAGAACCGAGCGGAGCTTGTTGGCGCGGAGGGCCTCGAGGGCAATCCGGAGATTTTCGCCCTGAGCGGCCCAGAACTCCCGGCGGGGCCGCGGGAGCGGGGTCATGTCGCGGGCGGGGGGGCCGGCGCTTCGCGACGGGGTTCGGTCGTGCCGGCCCGCGTGATGACGCGGGCGGTGCGCTGATCGGTCTCGATCTTGCCGTCCCGCAGACGCACGATGCGCTCGGCGTTGGCGGCGACGTCTTCCTCGTGCGTGACGAGGATCACCGTGTTCCCCCCGCGGTGCACTTCATCCAGGAGGGCCATGATCTCGAGGCCGGTCTTGGAGTCGAGGTTTCCGGTCGGCTCGTCCGCGAGCACGATGGAGGGCTCGTTGACCAGGGCGCGCGCGATCGCGACGCGCTGGCGCTGGCCTCCCGAGAGCTCGTTCGGGCGATGGCTCATGCGCTCGCCGAGACCGACCAGGTCGAGCATGGCACGGGCCCGCTCCCGGCGGTAGGACTTGGGGCGCCCGGCGTAGATCATCGGCAGCTCCACGTTGTGGAGCGCGTCGGCGCGCGAGAGAAGATTGAAGGTCTGGAAGATGAATCCGACCTCCTGGTTCCGGATGCGGGCCAGCTCGTCGTCGTCCCGGTCCCGGATCTCGATGCCGCGGAGCTTGTAGGAGCCGCTGGTCGGCGTGTCCAGGCAGCCCACGATGTTCATGAGCGTGGACTTGCCCGAGCCCGACGGGCCCATGATCGCCACGTAGTCTCCCCGCTCGATGCGGAGCGAGACCCCGTCCAGCGCGTTCACCTCGGTGGTGCCCATCTGATACACCTTGCGGATGTCGACGAGCTCGATGAGCGCGCCGTCCGCCGTCTTCGCTTGGTTCACGATTGGTTACCCTTCTTGGTCTTCGGTTCCTCGACCTTGACCTTGCTGCCCGGCTTGAGCTGGCGCAGCACCTTGTTGGGGCCCGTGATCACCTTCTCCTTGGCCTTGACGTCGCCTGAAACCTCGAGGTCGGTGTCGCTCGCGATTCCGGTGCGCACCTTGCGAAACCGGGCCTCGCCGTCGACCATGACGAACACGCCCTTCAGCTCCTCGTTCTTCTTCGCGGGATCTACGGTCCCGGTCTCGGCCGCGCGCGCGGCGTTCTTGGCGTCCCCGTGCCCCGCCTTGCCGACCTTCGCCTTCGCCAGCTCCTCCGCGGTCCGCACCACCACCGACTGGATCGGCACGTGCAGCACGCCTGCTTTCGTGGCGGTCTTGATCTCGACGTCCGCCGTCATGCCGGGACGAAGTGTCGGGGGAGGATTGTCGATCATGACGTCCACGACGAAGTTCGTCTGCTGCTCCTGCGTGCCCAGCTCCGAAATCTTGGGCGAGTTCGCGATCTCCACCACCCGCCCGGTGAGCGTGGTGTCGGGGAGCGCGTCCACCTTGACCGTGGCGGTCTGCCCCAGACGGACCGACGCCACGTCGGTCTCGTCCACGTCCGCCTCCACCTTCATGCGGCTCAAATCGGCGACGCTCAGGACCACCGTCCCCGGATTGTTCATGGTCCCGACCATCACGATCTCGCCCCGCTCCACGTTGAGCTGAGTCACCGTCCCGTCGATCGGAGCGTGGAACAGGGTCTTCCTCAAGTTGTCCTGCGCGCTCTGGACCGCGGCGGTGGCGCGTGTCACCTCCTCGGTATTCACGTCCATGCGCGCCTTGTCGGTATTCCGCTCGGTGCGCGCGATCTCGATCTCCTCCGGCGACACGAGCTTCTTCTCGAAGAGCGACTCCTTGCGCTTGAGAAGCGATTCCGACCGCTCGAGAGCCACCTGCGAGAGCTTCAGGCTGGACTTGGCGGCATCCAGGGCGGCCTGGCTCTGGTGAAGCTGGGCCTCGTACTGGGCCGGGTCGAGCTGGAGCAGGAACTGCCCCTTCCGGACATGATCCCCCTCCTTCACCTCGAGGCGGACCACTTCACCGGGCACGTTCGCGCTCAGCTTGACCAGGGTCTCCGGCTGGACCTTCGCGGGGGCCCGGACGGTCGAGGAGATGTCCCCCAGGGTCACATCGTCCACCTGGACGCCCTGGCGGCCTCCCTGCCCCTTGGCCACGTTGGCGACCACGATCGCCGCGAGGAGGACCACCCCGCCCGCGATGAACAGACCCCGCTTGAGCCCCGGCTTCATTCTGGAAATGACCCCCTTCTCACTCTAGTAACGCCGCGAGCCCACGGCTCGTTCCAACGAGGCCTCGGCCACGTGGGCGTCGGCGACGGCTTCCACGTAGCTCTGCTTGGCCTGGGTGAGGCTCACC
>JBGPMB010000072.1:0-13468 GCA_041486775.1 Candidatus Eiseniibacteriota bacterium
CACGTGCATCGACTGCCACAGCGTCCACGGGATCCGTCCCGTCAATCATCCCACGTCACCGGTCTACGCCCAGAACGTCCCGAAGACGTGCGCCCACTGCCACGCGGACTCGTCCTTCATGGCCCCGTACAAGATTCCCACGAACCAGTACGCCGACTATCAGCAGAGCGTCCACGCGGGCGCGCTCCTGGAGCAGGGGGACCTTTCGGCTCCGGCGTGCAACGACTGCCACGGAAACCACGGGGCCACACCGCCCGAGGTGAAGTCCGTGATCCATGTGTGCGGTCAGTGCCACGCGCGCGAGGCGGGCCTCTATGAGAATTCGATGAAGAAGGCGCTCTTCGAGCGGTTGAACGTGCCCGAGTGCATCGTGTGCCACAGCAATCATCGGATTCTGCACCCGACGCCCGAGCTGTTTCACGCGCGATCGGCGCCCGAGATCACCGCGGGCACGATCACGAACAAGGATCCCTTCGCCGCCCAGGTCGGGGAGCTGGCGCCGGGTCAGAAGGTCACGGCGACCTGGCGCGACGTCCTGAGCCCGCACATCGACGCGGCGGATCCCCGTTACCGTCACACGGTCGAGGTCTCCGCAAAGGGCACGGCCCCGGTCGTCCTGGACGCGACCGTGCGTCCCGGCGCCGGCGTGCCGCCGCGGCCCACCGCCTCATCCGGAACCCCCGCCCCCTTCTCGACGGTGCTTGCCATCGAGCCGCTGTCGGGGATGCCTGTGGAGGCCGGGGACGCGGTCCTCTTCCGCCTCGAGGTTTCTGCCGGAGCCGGAGCGGTGCAGGATCTCCACATCTTCGATCGGCCGGGTCAGGCGGTGCATCCCATCCCCGGGGCTGCATGCATGAAATGTCACAAGACGGGAGATTCGTGCTACGTCGCCTCCGAGAAGATGTACGCTACCCTGAGCGGGCTCGATCGGGAGACACGGCTTGCAACGGCCCTGCTGCGAAAGGCCGAGCTCGCGGGGATGGAGGTGAGCCGTCCTCTATTCGACCTGAAGAGCAAGGGTACGACCGCGGCGATCGAGGCGCGCTCCCTGGTCCATACCTTCGATCCGCCCCGGCTCGTGAAGCGCGCCAACGAGGGGCGCGTGGCCGCCGCGGAAGCGAGAACCGCGGGGAACCGGGCCTTGGAAGAGATTCAGGTCCGCCGCAGGGGTCTCGCGGTATCGCTCGTGTTGGTGGTGCTTGTCCTGACGGGTCTGGGACTCAAGATCCGGCAGGTGGACCGAAGTAGGCGCGAGGATTCGGTGAACCGTATCCCGTAGGGAACCGGCAAGGGAGGAGGAGGATCGTGGACAGAAGGAATGCGTGGATCATCGTGGCGGTCGTCGCGCTCGGCTTGGGCGCGACGATCTCCCCAGCCCGAGCGGCCGAGCCATCCAAGGGCGCGAAGCTGTTCGTGAAGAACCGCTGCACGACGTGTCACTCGGTCAAGGCGGTCGGCATCGAGAAGAAGGCCGCGGAGGCGGGAGATGCCGCAACGGACGTGGCCAAGGCGAAGAGGAAGCCGCCGGACTTGTCCGGAATTGGTCTCCAGCATGACGCGGCTTGGTTCTCCCGGTGGCTCCAGAAGAAGGAGACCGTCGAGGGAAAGACGCATATGAAGAAATTCCTGGGCCCAGCCGCCGATCTGAAGACCGTCACGGAATGGCTGGCGTCGCTCAAGATGAACGAAGACGGAACGCCCAAGACAGCCGCCGAGAAGCCTGAGGTGAAGCCTGAGGAAAAGCCCGCGGACAAGCCCGCGGGGAAGTAGAAGCGAAGAGGGGCGCACACGCATCCCGTGTGCGCCCCATCTCTCACGCCGCCGCTAGTTCTTCCACATCTGTTCCCACCACTGGGGCTGCTTGTCGGTGTCTGTGTCGGTGTCGGACCAGCCCCCGCCCATTTTCCTCCGGATCGAGGCGATGTCCCACCCGGTGAGGTTCGCCAGCGTCTCGGCTTCCTTCACCCGGCGCTCTCTCACACTCTTGCGGTACTCCCGGTAGGCCTCGCAGGTGGTGTCCCCCTTCCAGGGGTGGCGCATGACGTAGCGCGCCTGGAAGTTGGTCTGGTCGGCGGTCTCCTGGAAGACCAGATCCTCGGGGAAGTGGCGCGCGTCGTAGCGCACGTGGAGGCGGGTGATGAAGGTGTTCTGCGGACCGCCGGGAACGATGCCCTGACCCCCCGGCGACCCGAGCCAGAAGACGCCCAGGCTCCGGAGCTCGTCCGCGGTGAGCGGATCGGCCGCGCACGGATCGCACCAGGACATGTTCCAGGCGTACTCGAGGAAAACCGCCTCGCTGTTCTCGTTCAGGACCTGGCGCGTGAACAGGGCCCGGTAGAAGCGCGGGAATTCGTCCTTCACGTATTCGGGGATGTCCATTCCCTCGGGGAGGCGCACCGTGCGGTAGTTCGTCGTCTCCACGCGCCCGTTCTTCGTGATGGCGAAGACGAAGAGCTCCTGCGGTCCGTCCGCGTTCACCATGCCGAGCCGGAGCGGGAGCATGAACTTCGGCGACTCGTAGGCCACTTGCAGTGGGCGCAGGTAGGAGAACCCGAGGCGCTTCTGCTCTCCCAGGTTCACCTTGGCCACGAAGAACTTCATTCCCTGGCGGATGTAGCTTCCGAGCACCCTTCGGGCACCCATCGGCACGGTGTACCCGTTCTCCAGGAGCCAGGTCTCCAGCCCGCCGCTCTGCTTCGCGGACAGGATCAGGATGTCGTACTCGCCGACGGTGTAGCGCGCCTCGATGGTGACACCCAGGGACTTGGCGCGCGCTACGTCGGCGCGGTCCATCGCCATCCCCAGGGCCTGGGGCGCCATCTTCCGACTTTCCTCCATCGCGAACTGCCGGCACGGATCCGGATCGAAGTACTCGACCAGCCGCGGCGCCGAGTAGGCGTCCAGATGATCCAGCACCGCGCGGTCCCCCACATGGATCTGGCTCTTCTCCAAGAGCGTCGGCACCGGCACCACCATCGCGAACTCGTCGGGCTCGCCGCTGTAGTCGTTCGACATCGTGAGCACCGTGCGGTCTCCGTCGCGGACCATCACGACCTTGGAGGCATGGTTGAAGAGCTTCGCGTCGCCGCGGGCGACGTAGAAGCCGCAGAAGCTAAGCGCTGGGTTGGCCCAGAGCAGGGTGATCCAGAGCAGGCTTCCGGAGACGAGCAGGCGCTTCATCGGCGACTCCTTTGGGTTGAGGTTCCAAACGCACACGATTCCATTCGTAACGTGGCCCCGGAAGCAGCAGGTCGATGAGGGGCACCGACACCGACACGATCGCGAGCGACCACAGGATTCCGTTCGTTCGATAGAGGCCTAACTGGATGAAGCCGGCCAAGGCCGTGACCAGGCACGCGAAGAGAATGCGGCCGGCGCGTGAGTTCGGCGTCGTCTTGGGATCCGAGATCATGAAGAAGGCGAACAGGAGGAGCGCGCCGCTCTGCAGCCGATGCAGAGGGACCGCCCAGCGCTGCATGGCCCATGCGGCGCGGCCGAACTGGAGGGCCGCGAAGGAGACCAGGAAGGCGTACGTCACGTCGCTGCGCGCCGCCCGGTTCACGACCAGTCCGCCGAGGCAGGCCATCAGGAATCCGAAATACGCGACGTTGCCCCATTGGCCGGGCGAGACCCAGACCGGAGCCCCCACCAGCATCAGGAGCACGAGCCCGAAATTGGTCGGGTTGAAGAGATGCTTTCCCCGCCACCGCACCACGAACTTGCTCGCGATGGTGATCACGGCGCCGAGGACCGCGAACGCCGCGACATTGGTGCGAAGGAGAAGGCAGAGGGAGAGGCCGGAGATCATGGCACTCTTGGCGTCGAACCGGGGGAGGCGCCAGAGCCGGGTGCAGGCGTACTGCGTGAAGAGCGCCGTGCCCAGAAAGAGGGCGGCGCGGCCCGGCGGGATATCGAAGTGGAGCCAGCCCAGGCCGTAGATCAAGAGCCCGGACAGGACCGCGATCTGGTAGTACCGGGGATCGAGGGCGGGCCTTTTTTTCACGGAATCAGTGGGCATCGTGCCCTTCCTACGCTGGCCCCGGCCGGTCTATTCCGGAGAATCCGCCCGGAGCGGCGTTGACCGCAGGGGCGAATTCGGGGAAACTCGGCGGTGCCGCCGGATGCTTCCGCCCTGCCCGGCGCGGCACCCCTGGAAACCAGCCCGAGGAGAGCGCCATGGTTCCAATCAGCCACCGTCGCAGGCTCCGGCGATGGGTCCCCACTGCCCGCGCGGGGCTCGCCGCGCTAGCGACGGCCGCCCTCGCGGCCGCCTCTCCCGCCTTGGCCTCGAACGACCGCGGCACGTTCTCCATCGTGGCATTCGATTCCGTGACGCAGGAGCTGGGCGTCGCGGTGCAATCGAAGTATTTCAGCGTGGGCACCGACGTCCCCTGGGCGGAAGCGGGCGTGGGCGCCGTCGCGACCCAGGCCCGCGTGGATCCGTCGTTCGGCCCCAAGGCCTTGGCACTTCTGCGCACCGGGCTCTCGGCGCCGGAGGTCATGCGCGCTCTCGCGGCCACCGACTCGGTCTGGGATTCCCGTCAGCTCGGCATCGCGGACGCACACGGCGGGATCGCCAATTGGACCGGCAGCAAGTGCCTCGACTGGGCGGGTGGAGAACGGGGCGTGGACTTCGCCTGCCAGGGCAACATACTGGCCGGTCCCGCCGTCGTGGCGGGTATGGCGAAGGCCTACCGCGAGACCCAGGGGGAGATGGCCGAGCGGCTCCTGGCGGCGCTCGATGCCGCTCAGGCCGCCGGGGGAGACAAGCGCGGCATGCAGTCGGCCGCCCTCCTCGTGGTCCGGCCGAGCGTGACGCGTCCACAGTTCAAGGAGCGCTACGTTGACCTCCGCGTGGAGGACCACAAGACGCCGATCAAGGAGCTGCGGCGCTTGCTGGAGATCCAGGAGGGCTTCCACGGCGCGGACAACCATTTCACGTACGCCGAGGAGTACGAGGCGGCGGGCCGCGGGGACTTGGCCTCCCACGAGCGCGAGCGGGTCGCGGAGATCCTGCGCCGCGCCCTGGCGCGGAGCGAGCAGGACGCCTCGATGCTGAACGGGCTCGCATGGGCCTGCGCGACGCACGACCTCTACCTGGGCGAGGCCGTCAAGGCCGCGGAGCGCGCCGCGTCGATCGAGCCCAGGAATGTCGATATCCTGGACACGCTGGCGGAGATCTATTTCCGGCAGGGAAACACGGGCAAGGCCATCGAGGTCGAGTCGCGCGCGGCCACCATCGATCCGAAGAGCCAGTACTTGAAAGATCAAATCGATCGCTTCCGCCGCGCGAGCAAGGGATAGGAAGCCGATCGTGATCCCGCGGCCCGCCCGATTCGCGCCCCTTCTCTTCGCCGCGGCGCTCGCGTGGGTCGCGCCTCCGGCCGGCGCCACCTTCTCGATCGCGGCCTACGACTCCGTGACTCAGGAGCTGGGCGTGGCGGTCCAGTCGCGCGCCTTCAGCGTGGGGATGGCGGTCCCCTGGGCCGAAGCGGGCGTGGGGGCGATCGCGACCCAGGCCTCGACGAACGAATCTTATGGTCCCAAGGGGCTGGAGCTTCTCCGCTCGGGGAAATCAGCGCCCGAGGTGGTGCGCGCCCTTCTCGACGCGGACTCCGGCAGCGCGCACCGGCAGCTGGGTATCGTGGACGCCCACGGCTTGAGCGAGAACTTCACGGGGAAGCTCTGCTCCGACTGGGCGGGTGGTGTCCGGGGCGCCGGATACTCGATCCAGGGGAACATCCTGGCGGGCGAGGCGGTGGTGAAGGGGATGGAGCGCGCGTTCCTCGACACGAAGGGGGAGCTGGCCGAGCGGCTTCTCGCGGCGCTCGTCGCGGGGCAGGCGGCGGGAGGCGACAAGCGCGGCATGGAATCCGCGGCGATCGTCGTCGTCCGCCCGAGCGATCCGTATCCCGAGTACCGCACTCGCTACGTGGATCTCCGCGTGGAGGACAGCAAGGATCCCATCAACGAGCTGATCCGGGTGTACCGGCTGCTCGAAGGGCAGCGGCTCGCCGAGGCCCACCTTCGTTACGCCGAGCTCTACGAGAAGGCGGGAAAGAAGGACCTGGCGCACCTGGAGCGCGAGCGCGTCGCCGAATCGCTCGGCCATGCCTTGGCCCGGAAGGACGTCGATGCGTCCACCCTGAACGGGCTCGCCTGGACCTGCGCCACGAACGGTGTGGATCTGGCCAGAGCGCTCGTGGCCGCCGAGCGGGCCGTGGCGCTCGAGCCCAAGAACGCGCAGATACTCGACACGCTCGCGGAGGTCCACTACCGTAGCGGGAATGCGGCGAAAGCGGTCGAGGTGGAGACCCAGGCGCTCTCCTACACTCCGAACGACCCATACCTGAAGGACCAGATCACCCGCTTCAAGAGCGGGGCCAAGTAAGCCCGGAGACACTCCATGCCCGAACTCAAGCCGGTCGCGCCCGAATCCCTCTTCCAGCTCCAATTCGTCGACGCCGTGGCGCTCTCGCCCGACGGAGACCGCGTCCTCTACCAGGTCCGGTCCATCAACCCGGAGAAGGACGGTTACGAATCACACCTCTGGCTCGTCTCGATGCAGGGCGGCGAGCCGCGGCGCCTCACGTTCGGCGAGCACAAGAACGGCAGCGCCGCGTGGAGTCCGGACGGCAAGTCGATCGCGTTCGTCTCCGACCGGCGCGACAAGAAGGCCCAGATCTACCGGCTCTCCCTCGAGGGAGGGGAAGCGGAGCGTCTCACCGATCTGGACGGCCAGATCGCGGGCCTCGCCTGGTCGCCGGACGGATCGAAGATCTCGTTCTCCTATCGCGCCGAGGACCCTCCCGAGACGGGACACCTCCCGGGCTCGATCCCGGAGAAGCACGCGATGGAGGCGAAGGCCGAGAAGAAGGACAAGAAGCCTCCGACCTTCCTGCACCTCACGCGCCTTCACTACAAGGAGGACGGCCAGAGCTTCCTTCCCAAGTCGCGATTCCAGATCCATCTCCTGGACATCGCGACCGGCGACGTGCGCCCGCTCACGACCGGAGAGTGGGACCACGCGAGCGCGGTGTGGTCCCCGGACGGGAAATGGCTCGTGTTCTCCGCGAACCGGCTGCCCGACGCGGACTACCACGCGACCGTCATGGATCTCTGGCTCATCCCCGCGTCGGGAGGCGAGCCGAAGAACCTGACGCCGCAGCCCGGCCCCGCCTTCTCGCCCGCATGGTCTCCGGACGGTTCGCAGATCGCCTTTCTGGGCAACGACGCGGAGGCGGATGCGTGGGGTGCGAAGAACATTCATCTCTGGACGGTTTCGCCCCACGGAGGTCCCGCGCGGGACCTGATGCCCGACTTCGACCGGTCGGCGATGGATCTCATGGGCACCGATCTCCGTGACTTCCACGAGTCGGGCGCGCCCGTCTGGTCGCCGGACGGCACCACGATCCATTGCCTCGTGAGCGAGGACGGCTCGACCCATCTCTATTCGATTCCCGCGAAGGGAGGCGTTCCGAAGCGCGTGACGTCGGGCGCGCTGGCGCTTCTTGCCGCCGACGGCGTGAAGCGGGGCAAGGACCTGGCGGTGATCCGTTGCGATCACACCGATGCGGGCTCGGTGGCCCGGCTCGATCCCACGACGGGGGCCATCACGACGCTGGCCCGCCCGACCGCGAAGCTCTTCGAGACGCTCGCGATCCAGGCGCCCGAGGAGTTCTGGGTGACGATGCCCGAGGGGCACCGGGTGCAGTGCTGGATGCTCAAGCCGCCGGGTAACCATCCCGGGAAGAAGCATCCGATGATTCTCGAGATCCACGGCGGTCCGCGCATCCAGTACGGGGCGTGCTTCTTCCATGAGTTCCAGGTCCTGGCGAGCGCCGGCTTCTACGTTCTCTTCTCGAACCCGCGCGGCGCGCAGGGCTACGGGGAAGCCTTCACGCGCGCGATCGTGTTCGACTGGGGCGGACCCGACTACGACGATCTCATGCGCGTCGTGGACGAGGCGCTTCGCCGCTACCCCGAGATCGATCCGGGGCTCCTCGGCGTCACGGGCGGCTCCTACGGCGGATATATGACGAACTGGATCGTCGGACACACCGACCGCTTCCGGGCGGCGGCGACCCAGCGCAGCGTCGTGGATCTGAAGACCCTCCTCCTCGCGGGAGACTTCAGCGACGACGCCGTTCCGGAGTTCGGCGATCAGCCCTGGCGGGACTCGCCCGACTTCCGGCGGATGTCCCCGATCACCTACGTGGAGAACATCCGGACTCCGCTCCTCATCCTGCACAGCCTCGAAGACCACCGGTGCCCCGTGGAGGAGGCGGAGCAGCTCTACACGTCGCTCAAACTCCTACGTAGAGACGTGGAGATGGTTCTCTTCCCGGGCGAAAGCCACGGGCTCTCGCGCGGAGGCACGCCCTCCCGACGGGTGGCGCGGCTCCACTTTCTCCGCGAGTGGTTCGTGCGGCACCTGAAGCCTGAATCGGCGACGAAGGCAGCGGCCCGCACGCCCGCGGCGGCGGAGCCCGCGATGGCGAAAGCAAAGTGAGTGGAGCTTAGCGGCCGCTCGATCCTCCTGACAGGCGCCTCGGGGGGGATCGGCCGCGTGACCGCCGAGCTGCTGGCGCGCGAAGGGGCGAACCTCACCCTGTTCGCGCGCCGGGCCGCGCCGCTGGAAACCCTGCGCTCGGCCATCGAATCCCGGGGGGGGGCCGCGATCGTGGTGGCCGGCGACGTGCGGGTCCCCGCCGATGCCGAGCGCGCGGTGGCGGAGGCGGTGCGCCGCTTCGGCGGGCTCGACGCCCTCGTCAACAACGCCGGGATCGGCTATCTGGCCTCGCTCACCGAAGCCGCGGACCAAACGGTCGCGGATCTCCTCGACGTGAACGTCCTGGGAACCTTCCGGGTCACACGCGCCGCCTACTGGGCCCTCGTGTCACGGGCCGGCGTTGTGGTGAACGTAGCGAGCTTCGCCGGAAAGGTCGGCGTGCCGTATTATTCCTTCTACAACGCCTCCAAGTTCGCGCTCGTCGGGATGACGGAAGCGTGGCGGAGGGAGCTCAAACCCAAGGGGATCCGCGTGTCGCTGGTCATTCCGGCGGCAGTCGAGACGGAGTTCCTGGGCCGGCTCGATCGAGGCCGCGCCCTGGGATGGGGCCCGGCGGGAACCGTCCTTACTCCCGAAGAGGTGGCGCGGGCGATCGTGGGCGCGCTCCGGCGGCCCAGGCCCGAGATCTTCGTTCCGCGCCGGAATCGATGGATCGCACTCCTGAACGTCATGACGCCTAGCCTGGCGGACCGCATCGTGAACCGCCTCTTCCGTTACCCCGGGAGGAGCGCGTGACCCCATCCGCCACGGACGGCGGAAAAATCGCGCTCGGCCTGACCGGCGGCGGCATGACCGGCGCCTTCTACGAGATCGGATGCCTCGCCGCGCTCGACGACTTCCTGGGCTTCGACTTCTCCAGCACCGGGTTTCACATCTATATGGGCGTGAGCGCGGGCGCCTCGGTCGCGGCGCTCCTCGCCAAGGGGATTCCGGCGCGGAAGATCTACTGGGGGCTGCTCCACGGCTCCGAGCCCTCGCTCGAGTTCAAGCGGGGCGACTTCTACATGGCCAACCGCTGGGCCATCTTGAAGTCGGTCCTCGGGACCATCGGGTCCATCCCCGGCTTCTTCATCAAGAGCCTTCGGACCAACCAGCGTCCGTCGCCTTTCGAGTTCATGCACTACATCGAGGAGCGCCTGCCTCCGGGCCTCTTCGCGCTCGACAACTACCAGCGCTTCTTCTCCCAGCTTCTCCAGGCGTTCGGAAAGACGGATTCGTTCGCCGGCCTCAGCCGCGAGCTCTTCATCCCGGCAACCGACCTGGACCTGGGCACCCGGAGGATCTTCTCCAACGCCGACGGCGATCAGGTGCCGATCTCGAACGCGGTGGCCGCCTCCTCGGCCATCCCGCTCTTCTTCCGCCCGGTCCGCATCCAGGGTCGCGACTTCATCGACGGCTCGACCGGACGCGTCGCGCACATCGACGTGGCGATCAAGGCGGGCGCCACCACGATCCTGATCATCAACCCGATGCTCAACATCATGAACGACCGGGCCTCGGTCTGTATTCCCGGGAGCGACGGCAAGTGCGCCCGGATCTCGGAGAAGGGGATGTCCTTCATCCAGGACCAGGCCTCGCGGATCGAGACGCGCGTGCGGCTGGACGGCGAGATCCGGCGCGCGCAGGCTGAGTTTCCCCAGGTGAAGCTGTACCGGATCGAGCCCTCCTCCGCCGAGGTGATGATGTTCCTGCATCCCACGATGAGCTACTCCGAGCGGGAGC
Source organism: Candidatus Eiseniibacteriota bacterium (assembly GCA_041486775.1). Classification (GTDB taxonomy): domain Bacteria; phylum Eisenbacteria; class RBG-16-71-46; order SZUA-252; family SZUA-252; genus WS-7. The sequence goes on from JBGPMB010000072.1 coordinate 10,295, forward strand.
AGATCCTGCGTTACGGCTACACCTCGATGACCTCGATCCTGAAACGCCGGCGCGCTGTCATCGAGGAGCTGATGCAGTTCCACGGGCTGAACACACCCGACGAGGCCTCGACCGCGGGATGATCCATAATCCTCTCAAGAGCCGCCTGAATCGCGGGGAGCTGATCGTGCTGGACGGGGCCATGGGCACGGAGCTTGAGCGCCGCGGTGTTCCGACGCCTCTTCCGCTCTGGAGCGCGCAGGCGCTTCTCGACGCCCCCGACACGATCCGCGCGATCCACGAGGACTACGTGCGCGCGGGCGCCGACATCATCACCGCGAACACCTTCCGCACGACACCCCGGACGCTGGCCAAGACGGGGCGCGCCGGAGAGGCGGAGCGGCTGGTGGAGCGGGCCGTGAGCCTCGCGCGCGAGGCGGCGGGATACGTGCGCGGCGCCCGGGAGGTTCTGGTGGCGGGCGCCTTGGCGCCCCTCGAGGATTGCTACCGCCCCGACCTTTCGCCCGAGACGCCGGTGGCGGAGCGGGAGCACGCCGAGCAGGCGGTCCGGCTCGCGCGTCAGGGCGTGGACTTGATCCTGATCGAGACCATGAATTCCACCGCCGAGGCCAAGGCCGCCCTGCGCGGGGCGAAGGCCGCAGGGGTCCCGGTTCTCGTGAGCTTCATCTGCAGGAGCGCGCGCGAGATCTGGAACGGCGAGCTTCTGGCCGACGCGGTGCGCGCTGTGGAGCCGTTCAAGCCCGACGCGATCCTCGTGAATTGCGTGTCGCCGGGGGCGGTCGCGGATTGCCTCGGCGAGATGTCGCGCGTGACGCGCCTCCCCCTGGGGTGCTATCCGAACGCCGGAGGGCCGAACATGGCCGAGGGCACGTGGAACTTCGATCCCGAATGGACTCCCGAGCGCTTCGCCGAGGCGGCGGCCGGATGGGTGGCGCGCGGTGCCCAGATCGTGGGCGGTTGCTGCGGCATCGGGCCCGACCACATCCGGGCGCTTAGGCTCGCGCTCCCTCCGGTCCTGGTGGAATAGGTTGGCCCAACCGCCGCCGCTTCGTCCCGCCGCGAGCCTCATCCTCATCGCGCGGAATCCGCATCTCCGCCTCCTCTGGGTGCACCGCGCCGAGGCCAATCCCTTCCTCGGGGGCTTTCATTCGTTTCCGGGGGGGCGGATGTCGCGCGAGGACGGGCCCACCGAGGGCGATGAGGCCATGGAGCTCGCCATGTTGCGCTGCGCGGTGCGCGAGACCTTCGAGGAGACGGGGATCTTCGTGGGCGTGCAGGGGCCCCTCCCGACGATCGAAGCCCAGCGCGTGCTGCGCGAGCAGGTCCTGAACGGAAACGCCGAGTTCTGGCCCTCGATCGAGCGGTTGGGGCTCTCGCTCGACCGATCGGTGTTCCGGACCTCGGGGCGCTGGGTCACGCCGCCCTTCAGCCGCGCGCGGTTCGACACGATGTTCTTCCTGGCAGAGCTTGCGGAGCCCGCGGAGGTCGACGTCTGGCCGGGCGAGCTCCAGGCGGGGGCGTGGATCGAGCCGGACCAGGCACTCTCGCTCTGGGACCAGGACAAGGTGATCCTCGCCATGCCCACGCTTCACGCGATCCAGGTCGTGGCGCAGGGAACCGAGAATCTGGCGGAGCGCCTGAGCGCCGTTCCCGAGGCGAATCGCGTGCCCTCGCGGCACGTGATCATCCACCCGGGGATCGTGATGGTGCCGCTCTGCACGGAGACCCTTCTACCCGCCACCCACACCAACGCGGCCGTGGTGGGGGACCGAGAGATGGCGATCATCGACCCGGGAACCGCCGATCCCGGGGACCTCGCCCCCTTGTACGAGGTCATGGACGCGGTGATCGCGCGCGGGGGAAAGGTGAAGGCGATCCTGCTCACGCACCGGCACAAGGACCACATGCTGGGCGCGGACACGCTTCGCACGCGCTACGGCGCGCCGGTTTGGGGCCACCCTTCGATCGCGGATCGCGTGAAGCTGGACCGCGAACTGCGTGAAGGGGACACGCTGGATCTGGACGGCCCGCATCCTCGAAGGCTCGTGACCTACGCCACGCCGGGCCACGCTTCGTCCCATTTCTCGTTCCTGGAAGAACGCTCGCGCACGCTCATCGCCGGGGATCTGGTCTCGACGCTCGGCACCGTGGTCATCAATCCCCCGGACGGGAACATGGGGGATTACCTGCGCTCGATCGAGCGGATACGGGCGCTGGACGCCACGGCACTCGTGCCGGGACACGGGCCGCCCAGCCGCGGCGTGGAGCACTTGTTTGCGGCGCTCCTGGCGCATCGTCACGAGAGGGAGTTGCGAATCTTGCGCGCGCTGGAGAAAGGCCCGATGGCTCTCGATGCCCTGCGGGAGGAAGTCTACAAGGACACGCCGGGGGCGCCGCCGGAGTGGTCCGCGCGCACGCTCGAGGCGCATCTCATCAAGCTGGTCGAAGAGGGAAAGGTCCGGAGAGAAGCCGAACGAGTGATGCTGGAGAAGTGAAGCCTTCCTAGTACGCGGCCAGCTCCCGCAGCACTTTCTCGATCCCATCCACCTGCGGCAGGATGGCGTCCTCCAGCGCGGGGGCGTAGCCCACCGGCGTATCCAGCGCGCCGATCCGCCGCACCGGGGCGTCCAGCGAGTCGAAGAGATCCTCGGCGATCCGCGCCGCGATCTCTCCGCCCCACCCGCCGGTGAGCACGTCCTCGTGGAGCACCAGCACCCGCGAGGTTTTCTTCACGGAGCGCGAGATGGCCTCCATGTCGAAGGGCAGAATGGTGCGCATGTCGAGCACCTCGACCGAGATTCCGTTCGCCTCGAGCCGCTGCGCCGCGAGGAGCGCCCGGTTCACGGTCGCGCCCCAGGTCACGACGGTGATCTGCGCTCCCTCGCGCGCGACACGCGCCTTCCCGAAGGGGATCATGTAGTCCGGCCCCGGGTACTGGCCCTTGGCGAAGGGCTGGCGGTAGATGTGCTTGTGCTCGAGGAAGAACACGGGATCGTCGGAGCGGATGGCGGTGCGGAGGAGCCCGTTCGCGTCCACGGCCGTCGCGGGGTAGACGATCCGAAGCCCGGGGTTGTGCGCGAAGATGCTCTCGCCGCTCTGGCTGTGGTAGATGGATCCACCCTGGAGATAGCCGCCGATCGGCACGCGCACGACGAGCGGGCAGGAGAAGTCCCC
>JBGPMB010000073.1:0-13337 GCA_041486775.1 Candidatus Eiseniibacteriota bacterium
ATACCCGGCCCGCCAACTCTCGCTCCACGGGATCGGTCGGCGGAGACTCGGCTTGGCCCGATGGCGCCCCGGCGCCCGCGGGTGGCTGTCCGGCTGCGCCAGATCCCCCGGCCCCGGCCCCGGCTTCCGCGGCGCGCGGCTTGGCCGGCTTCCGCCCGCGCCCTTTTCCCGCGACCGCGTCCAGCAGGACCGACTCCTCCAGCCCGAATACTTCCGACCCGCGCCGAAGAAGGAGTCTCCGGCGGATGGAGTCCTCCACGTGCTCCAGGAGCCCGACCAGCCTCCGAACCCTCGATTCCAGGCTTGGACTGGGACCCGCCGCCTCGAGCTTCGACTCCGCGAGGAAGCCCGGGACGTCGAGCGCCGATTCCATCCGTTCTCGAAGCGCTCCCGCCCCCTCCTTGCGGAGGAAGGAATCCGGGTCCTCGCCGCCCGGAAGGAGAAGCACCCTCACCTCCACACCCGCTTCGAGGAGAGGATCGAGGCCGCGATCAGCCGCCCGGACGCCGGCGTCGTCGCCGTCGTAGAGAAGGAGGACCTTGATCTGGAGCCTCGCCAGAAGCCGCGCCTGCTCGGGGGTCATCGCGGTGCCGCACGTGGAGACCGCGTTCGTGAACCCGCACGCGTGGAGCCGCATCACGTCGAGATATCCCTCCGACACGATCGCCTCCCCGCTCTCCCGCATCCCCGGCCGCGCGAGCGGGAGCCCATACAAGAGCCTTCCTTTGCGAAAGACGGGCGTCTCGGGGGAATTCAGATACTTGGGCTCGTCTCCCTCGGCGATCGCCCTCGCGCCGAAGCCCGCCACCTTCATAGCGCCGGTCGTGACCGGGAAGATGACCCGATTCCGGAAGCGGTCGTAGTGCCCGCTCCCGTCCCCGCGCCGCACGATGAGCCCCGCCTGCTCCATGACGTCGGCAGGCAGGAGCTTCGCGAGCGCCGTGAGGAGCCCGTCCCAGCCCTCGGGCGCCCAACCCACTTCGAAGCGCGTGAGCCAAGGCTCCTCGAAACCGCGCGCGGCGATATAGGCGCGCGCCTTTTTCGCCGGCTCGGACGTCAGGCTGGCGCGGAAGAAATCGCGAGCGAGCGCGTTCGCCTGGTAGAGCTTGTCGAACGCCTCCTCGCCTGCGCCGCGCTCCTGCTTCGGAAGCTCGATCCCGGCGCGATCCGCGAGCATACGTAGGGCCTCGGGGAAGGTGACCTTGTCCTGCTCCATCACGAACGCGAAGACGTCCCCTCCCTTGCTGCACCCGAAGCAGTGCCAGATCTGGCGGTCGGGCGTCACCGTGAAGGAAGGCGTCTTCTCCGTGTGGAACGGGCAGAGCCCCTTGTACGACCTTCCCGCCCGACGGAGCTGGACCTTCTCCCCGATGAGCTGGACGATGTCGGTCGCGTCCCGGACCCGCTCGCGCGCTTCCTCTCCCAGTCGCACGTTCATTCCGCTATTCCAGCGTCACGATGGTGACGCCGGTTCCTCCCTCCCGAAGCTCTCCCAGCTGGAATTCCTTCACCGCCGGCTGTCCCTTGAGCCAGTGCTTCAGCCGCTCGCGAAGGATCCCCCTCCCTTTGCCGTGGATGATCCGGGCGCGGTCCACACCGCCCATCACCGCGTTCTCGAGGAAGGTCTCCACCGCGCGGATCGCCTCGTCCGGCTCGAATCCGCGCACGTCGATCTCGCGGGGAACCTCGGGGATCTCCACCTCGCGGTGACGTGCCACCTCCCCTTTGGACCGATCCACCTTCGGTTTCGTTTCCAGCGCATCCCGCCGGAGCCCGCCGATCGGGAGCATGGTGGTCGCGGCCCCGATCCTCACGCGGACGCGTCCATCGTGGTCGGGCTCGGTGAGCACCACGCCCTCGGCCTGGAGCGCCGGCACGTAGACTTTATCCCCCTCGCGAACCCGGTCCACCGGCGTGCCGCGATCGGGCGGCGGCGTCCACTCGGTGTCGGCGTCGATGGACTCGGAGACGCGGCGAGCCAACCCCCGCGCTTCATCCAGCGTCTGCGCCGAGGCCTTCTTGTCGGCGCGGAGCTTCTTCCGGTACTCGTCGATCTGGTTCTCGAGGTTGCGCAGAAGATCGCGCCGGGCCGAAAGCTCGGCCTGTTTCCGCTCGCGCTTCTCCGACTCGAGCCGGGAGAGCGCGGTCTTCAACTCCCCTTCGCGCTCGGCGAGGCGCATGCGGGTCCGCATCAGCTCCTCGCGCTCGCGGGCCACTTCGTTCTTGAGCTGCCCCAGCTCCTCGATGAGCGCGCCCAAGTCGCGCTCGCCCTGCGGCAGTAGCTCGCGCGCGCGGGCCAGCACCGAGTCGTCCATGCCGAACCGCTCCGCAACCTGGATCGCGCGGCTCCGGCCCGGCACGCCGATCAAGAGCGTGAAGCGGGGCCGAAGGGTCTCCTCGTCGAAGGCCATCGAGGCGTTCCGCGCCCCGGCCGTCTCCGACGCGAAGGACTTGAGCGCGCCGTGGTGCGTGGTCGCGACGCAGAGCGTGCGCCGCTCGAGAAGTCGCTCGAGGATGGCCTGTCCGAGGGCCGCCCCCTCCGTCGGATCCGTCCCGGACCCCAGCTCGTCCAGGAGCACGAGGGAGGTCGGCGTGGCCACCGAGATCGCCTCGGAGACCCGGCGCAAGTGCGACAGGAACGTGCTCACGTCCTCCATCAAAGACTGCTCGTCGCCGATGTCGCAGACGACGTGGTCGAACCAGGGAATCCGGGTGCCTTCCGCCGCGGGGACCGGCAGCCCGGCCATGGCCAGGAGCGCTACGAGCCCCGTCGTCTTGATCGCGACCGTCTTTCCGCCCATGTTGGGCCCGGTCACAAGCAGAAGCGGCGTGTCGCGGTCCAATTCCAGATCCAGCGGCACCGGCGACGCCGCCATCTCGCCGCGCGCGTGGCGCTCGACCAGGATCGGGTGGCGCGCGCCGCGCAGCAGAAGGGAGCGCTCCTCCGTCAGAGCCGGCAGCGAGCCGCCGGTGGCTTTGGTCCAGCTTCCGACCGCCTGGGCGGCATCGAGCTTCGCCAGGGCCGCGAGGTCGCTAGCCAGCGCGTCGTGATCCTTCCGCGCGAGACCGCTCAGCTCGCGCAGGATCCGGCTCACCTCGCGGATCTCGTCGGCGAAGAGATCGGCGAGCTGGCTATTGGCCTCCGCCGCTTCGCGAGGCTCCAGAAACACCGTCGCGCCGCTCCCGGAATAGCCCAGCGCGACGCCGGGCACCTGGCGCCGCTCCGAGGCGGGCACCGCGATGGCGTAGCGCCCCTCGCGGAGCGTGACGAAGGTCTCGGCAATTCCCAGGCCGCGCGCGATCGACTCGAGCTTCTGCGCCAGGCGCTCGCGAAGGGTCTGGATGGAACGGCGAATCCGCGCGAGATCGGGGCTCGCCTCGTCCCGCACCTCCCCCGAGGGCTCGAGCGAGCGCCCCAGCTCGCGGTGAAGCGCGGGCAAAGGCTCCACGTCGGTCAGGAGCCGCATCAGCCCCGGGGTCTCGCTGCGGTTCTTGCGGGTCCACGCGTGGGCGAGCGCGGCCTGATCGAGCAGGCGGCGGATCTCCCAGAGATCCAGGCCCGAGAGAACCACGCCCTCGGTCTCGAGCTGTTCGAGCAGCGCGCGCACGTCGGGAGGTGCCGCGGGCGGCGGCTCCTCCGGTGTGCCCCAGAGCGCCAGCACATCCCGATAGAGATCCTGCGCCGAGCGCGCGTCGTCGAGCCGCGTCTGGCAGCGGATGGCGAGCACACCATCCCGTCCGGGCGCGGAACGAGTCCGGCCCGCGATCGTCGCGATGACGGCGGGAAATTCGAGTACCTGATGCGCGTGACTCGGAGCGCCTGAGACTTCGGGAATACGACACCCCTGCGGCTCGCGCGTTCGTGTGTTTGTGATGACCTTCGTTCCGGATGTGCGGGTCTGGTTTGCTACGGATGATGTCGCTGCGTCGGACCAAGCGGGCGAGCGGGAAACCAGCTATCCGCCGGTTTCCCGCTTTGGAACCGATGTCCGGAGACGCTCCCTTACTCCGCCTTCATCCGGGCCATCATCTTTCTCTTCGCGGCGTTCAGCTTGCGCTTGCGCCGCTCGCTCGGTTTCTCGAAGTGCTGATGACGTCGCAAATCGGCCAGAACTCCTGCCTTCTCACACTTCTTCTTAAACCGGCGAAGGGCACTCTCGAAGGATTCTCCTTCCTTCACCCTGATGCCGGGCATCCTATGAATCGCCTCCTAACCCTGGTTTGGGGTCCGACAAAAATCCTCCGCCTACCGCCTGTGTAGGGCAGCATACGCCTAACACTAATCAAGATACCCCGGAATGGTGGATCTGTCAATGTTGCGGTAATTTACGGCGCTATAACGAATTTCGGGCGAGGCTAATAAGGGCCAGGGACGACGTCTCGGTCGTTAATCTACTGGGACCTAAGTAGATAGGAGAGAATTCCTCGCCCAGCAGAACCTGGCGCTCGCTCTCGGTGAATCCTCCGGGTGGACCAACCGCAAGCTGGACAGGGAGTTGAGGATTCTTCGATAGATCCGTGGGAAAGGACTTTCCCTCCGTATCGGCGAAGTAACGCTCGGCGCCCGGCCCCATCGCCTTGACCGCCAGCACGATCGATTGTGACGAGCGGAGGGTGGGAATCCGGCTCCGGCGGGACTGCTTCAACGCCGCTCGGGCGATGCGCACGAGCCGCGCCAGTTGCTGTGGTCCCAGGGACCCGCGCTCGCTCCGCTCGCTGGCCACGAAGTCCAGCGCGCTCACCCCGAGCGGGACAGCGTGCGTCACGATCTGCTCCAGGGCGCGCCGGTCGGGCATGCCGACCAGGACTTCGACCCGGCGCGAGAGCTCACCCGCCTCAGGGTGCCGCTCCACGATCCGTCCCACGGCGGCGCGACGCTCGACGGACTCGAGGACGCATTCGAAGAAACTCCCCGCCCCGTCGGTGGCCTGGAAGGGCGTTCCGGTTCTCGCGCGGTGCACGTGGAGGAGGTGGTGCGATTCCTCGAGGCTCAGCTTCAGATGCTGCGGTCCCACGGATTCGGGCTCGACCCAGAACGGCGAGTCCGGGAGCCTCAGCTTCTCCAACTCAGCCGGCGCTCCGATCCGGGCGATGCGGGGGCGGCACGTTGGAATCCGAAAGGGACTCCAACTCGGTGAAGAGCTTCTTGCCGCGGTCGGTCAGCTTGGAAGGCGTGTGGATCGTGACCCGGATGAGCTGGTCTCCGGTCCCGGAGCGGTGAAGGCTCCTGAGTCCCTTCCCGCGTAGACGGAGCACTTGCCCCGACTGGATACCGGTGGGGATGGTGACCTTGGCCCGGCCGCCCAGCGTGGGGACCTCGACTTTTCCACCCAGGGCCGCCTGCGCATAGCTCACCGGAAGCTCGAGGATGATGTCCTCGCCCTCCCGCGCGAAGAGCGTGTGCGGGATCTCCTCGATGTGCGCGATGAGATCGCCGGGAGGGCCGCCGCGGATCCCCGCGTCCCCCATGCCCCGGAGCGGGATGTAGTTTCCGTCCATGACGCCGGGAGGCACCCGGATGGTGATCTCCTCCTGCAGGCGCACCCTTCCTTCGCCGGAGCACTTGGGACAGGGTGACTCCACGATGGTTCCCTCGCCGTGGCAGCGGTCGCATGTGGTCACGCTGATGAGCTGACCGAAGAGCGAGCGCTGCACCGAACGCACCTGGCCCGAGCCGCCGCAGACGGTGCAGGTCTTGCTCTTGCTTCCGGGCTTGGCGCCGGAGCCGCTGCAGTCGGAGCACGGCACCATGCGCCGGATCTTGATCACCTTCTCGGCGCCGCTCGCGATCTCCTCCAGCGTGAGCGGAAGGCGGATCTCGAGGTTCCGGCCGCGACGCTCGCTTCGCCCCGCGCGGCGGCCGCCCCCGGCGGACTCGAAGACGTCGCCCCCCATGCCGCCGAAGTCGCGCATGAACGCGCGCAGCGCGTCGGCCAGGTCGAAACCCTCCGTCTCGGTGAACCCGCCGGCGCCTCCGCCGGGGAAAGGCGCCCCGGTGGAGTGCCCGAACCGGTCGTAGCGCGCGCGCTTCTCCGGATCGTGGAGGACCTCGTAGGCCTCGGCCACTTCCTTGAAGCTCTCCTCGGCCTTCTTGTCCCCGGGATTGCGGTCAGGGTGATATTTCATCGCGAGCTGCCGGTACGCCTTCTTGATCTCGTCGTCGGTCGCGGTCTTCGAAACGCCCAGGATCTCGTAATAGTCTCGCGTGGTGGTCACGCGACGACGACCTGAGCGTGCCGCAGCACACGGCCCCGGAAGCGGTATCCCGGGACGATCACCTCGAGCACGGTCCCCGCCGGCTCCTTCTCGCTGGGATGCTGCGCCACGGCCTCGTGCACTTCGGGATCGAAGGGCAGGCCTTTCGCGTCGATCGGCTCGAGCCCCTCTTTCGCCAGGGTTTGCCAGAGCCGGTCCCGGATCATGAGGAGACCGGAGCGGAAGGGATCGCCTTCGCGCTCCCTCGAGGCGAGGAGCGCCCGGTCGATATCGTCGAGCACGGGAAGGAGGTTTCGCGCCAACGATTCCTGCGCGAAGGAGGCGATGGTGTCCATGTCCTGCTTCCGGCGCCGGTTCACGTTGGTCAGCTCGGCCACCGCGCGCAGGAGCTCATCCTCGCGGGCGCGGGCGCGTTCCAGTTCCTCCGCGAGCCCCGCGGGATCCTCGACTCTCGTGTCGGGCTCGCGGCCCGTCTGATCCTTTGCCTCCGCCTCGTGGTGTTCTTCTTTCTTGCGCGTCACGCGAACTCCGCGAGTCGTTCACCGACATAGGACACGAGCGACAGAAGCCTGGGATAGGGCATGCGGACCGGCCCCAGCACGCCGAGGGAGCCGCGGATGTGACTCGACGCGATTCCCGTGCCGACGAGGGAGCAGACGCGCATCGCGCCTTCCCCCAGCTCACGCCCGATGGTGACCCGCGCGGGCCCCGCGTCCATGAACGCGTCCAGGGCCCGGGTCAAAGGCTCGGGCTCCGCGAGCAGCGACACGAGCGCGCGGAGCCGGTCGGCGGTCTGGAACTCGGGCTGGGCCGCGATGTTCTCGGCCCCTCCGATGCGAAGCACCGAAAGAGCGCCCCCCCGGCGCACGACCACCATCGCCAGCTGGCCCGAGCTCTTCGCCAGAACGCGGGCCGCGAGGGTCTGGAAATCCACCTCGTCCCCCGCGTTCTTCTCCAGCGCCCGGTTGAGCGCGCGGCGTGTCGCTGGCGCGATCGGCTCGGGCTCCATCAGGCAGTCGACGTAATAACGGTACCCGGCCTCGGTGGGAACGCGCCCGGCGGAGGTATGGGGATGATCCAGAAACCCCTCTTCCTCGAGCCGCTTCATGGCGCTCCGGATCGTGGCGGGCGAGATGCTGAGGTGGTACGCCATCCGGACGTACTGGGAGCCGACCGGCTCCGCCCTCGTGACGTGGCTTTCCACCACGAATTTGAGGATCCGGCGTTGTCGCTCGTTGAGATCGGGTCGGGACATTGGGTTTCGGGCGGTTGGCACTCATGCCACGCAAGTGCTAAACCATCGCGAACGCTATCAGCCGCGGGGCCGCGGTGTCAAGACGCCGAGTCGGCGCGCGCGAAGAGCTCCGAGGCGAGATCCTGCGCGAGGAAAAGCCCCCGGTCGGTGGGACGCACGCGGCCGCGAGGCGTGAGCGTGAGCGCCCGCCCCGCGCGGCCCCATTCGTTCCACGCCGCCACGTCCGAGGGCCGGAAGCGGGCCAAGTGCCGGCTTTGGCGGAGCCCGCGCGAGCGGCGGAGCGAGAGGAACACCTCCTCCTCGCCGGCCTCCCGCGAGGAAAGCTCTCGATAGTCTTCCCGCGGCAATATCCCGGACTCCACGCGTTCGAACCACCGCGCGATCGACGGGCCGTTCCCCCACCGCGCGGATCCATCGAAGGAATGAGCCCCCGGGCCCAGGCCCAGATAGGGACGCCGGGTCCAGTAGCCCTCGTTGTGGCGGGAGTGAAATCCCGGAAGCGCGAAATTCGAGACCTCGTAATGACGATACCCCGCCCTGCGGAGGACCGAGATCAGATCCTCGTAGCGCGCCAGCACCTCGTCCTCGCCGGGGATCAGGACGGCGCCGCGGGCCGCCTTGGCGTGCAGCGGAGTGCCCTCTTCCACCTGGAGCGGGTACGCGGAGAGGTGCGGCACGCCGAGCGCCGCGAATCGAGCGAGCGTGTCGCGGAAGCCTGCCGCGCTCTCGCCCGGCACGCCGTACATGAGATCGACCGAGACATTCCGGAAGCCCGCGCGCCGTGCGAGCGCGAGTGCCAAGAGCGCGCCCTGGGCGGTATGGATGCGGCCGAGGGATCGGAGCGGCGCCGGCTCGAGGGATTGAACGCCGATGCTGAGGCGGCTCACCCCTCCCTCGCGAAGGATCGAGAGCTTCTCCTCGTTGAGCCCTTCGGGGTTGGCCTCGACCGTGAACTCGCGCACACGGCTCATGTCCCACGCCGCCCTGATCCACGCGAGAAACCGCCGCAACGCATTCGCCTCCAGCGCCGTGGGCGTCCCGCCCCCGACGTACATCGTGCGCGGGCGGCTCCAGGCCGCGCCGTCCTGGACCCGTGCCAGCGACCACTCCCGCTCGAGCGCGCCCAGGAGACGCTCCGGCTCGGCGCGGTGCAGCGGCGCCTTCACGAAGTCGCAGTACGGGCAGATACTGCGGCAGTACGGCAGATGAATGTAGAGGCCGTATTCCAAGCTTCAGCGCACCGGATGGAAGAGACGGTTGAACCGAGGCATGTTCTTCTCGGCGTCCCACGACCAGTAGAGGATCATGGCCTTCCCCTTCACGAGGTTGAGGGGGAGGGGGCCCCAGAACCTACTGTCATGGCTGTTGTCGCGGTTGTCCCCCATCATGAAGATGTGTCCCTTGGGCACCACGGTGGGCCCGAAATTGTCCCGCGCGCTGATTTCCTTGGGCAGAATCCGGTCGTCCGAGTGGATGATGTAGGGCTCCACCTGCGCCTTGTCGTTCACGTAGAGGACCTTGTCCCGGATCTCCACGGTCTGGCCTTCCACGGCGACGCAGCGCTTGATGAAGTCGCGGCTGGGGTCGTCGGGATAGCGGAAGACGATGACGTCGCCGCGCTGCGGCTGGCGGATGGCGGGAAACCGGTAGTAGACGAGGCGGTGCCCGGCGACCCCGATGTCGATCTCCGAGCCGTAGACGAGCTTGTTCACGAAGAGGAAGTCGCCGACCAGGAGCGTGTTCTCCATCGATCCGGTGGGAATGCGGAACGCCTGCACCACCAGCCCCCGGATCACCACGGTGAGCAGAATCGCGAGGACAATGGCCTCGACGTACTCGCGCAGCGTGGACTTGGTCCGGGCGGCACGCCGGGACCCCGCCTTCGCGGCTACTCTCGCACCTTCCATTCGATCTCCTCCCAAAGCGGCCTAACGCTCCACGCGCAGGACCGCGAGGAACGCCTCTTGCGGAATGCGGACGGTTCCGACCTGCTTCATCCGTTTCTTGCCCTCGCGCTGCTTCTCGAGCAGCTTCCGCTTGCGCGTGATGTCGCCGCCGTAGCACTTCGCGATGACGTTCTTGCGCAGCGCGGAAATGGTTTCGCGCGCGATGACCTGGTTCCCGATCGTCGCCTGAATCGCGATCGGAAACATTTGCCGCGGAATCAGCTCCTTGAGCTTCGACGCGACATCGCGCCCCCACTCGTACGCCTTGTCGCGGTGCACGATCACCGAGAGCGCGTCCACCGACTCGGAATTCAGGAGCAGGTCCATGCGCACCAGCTCGGCCGGCCTCATGCTCGAGAACTCGTAGTCCAGGGATGCGTAGCCGCGGCTGATCGACTTCAGCTTATCGTAGAAATCCAGCACGATCTCGGCCAGAGGCAGCTCGTAGGTGATGTGAGCCCGGGACTCATCGGGGTATTCCATCCCGATGAAGATGCCGCGCCGGTCCTGCGCCAGCTTCATGATGTTCCCCACGTAGTCGGCGGGCACCACGACCTGCGCCCGGACAAACGGTTCTTCGATCTGCTCGATGCTGTTCGCGGGCGGGAGGAGCGCCGGATTCTCCACCAGCACCACGTCTCCGCTCGTCTTCGTCACGCGGTACTCCACACTCGGCACGGTCGCGATCAGGTTCACGCCGTACTCGCGGGTGAGCCGCTCCTGGATGATCTCCATGTGGAGGAGCCCCAGGAATCCGCAGCGAAATCCGAACCCCAGCGCAAGCGAGGTCTCGGGCTCGAAGGTGAGCGAGGCGTCGTTCAGCTGGAGCTTGGACAGCGATTCCTTGAGCCCCTCGTAGCTCTCCGCGTCGATGGGATAGAGCCCGGAGAAGACCATGGGCTTCACGGGCCGGTACCCCGGGAGCGCCTCCGCCTCCACGTCACCCGCTTCGGTGATGGTGTCCCCCACCTTCGCGTCGGCCACCACCTTCACGTTCGCGATCACGTACCCCACGTCCCCGGCGCAGAGCTCCTCGCGCGGCTCGAGGCCCAGGCGGAGAATGCCCACCTCCAGGACCTCGTGGGTCTTCCCGGTGGAGTGGAACCGGATCGAGGCGCCCGCGCGAATCGTCCCGCGCACGATGCGGACGTAGACGATGACGCCCCGGAACTGGTCGAACACGGAATCGAAGACCAGGGCCTGGAGCGAGCCCCCGCTCGCATCCGCGGGCGGCGGCACGCGGTGGATCACGGCCTCCAGGAGCTCCTCGATGTTGTGCCCTTCCTTCGCCGAGACCCGGATCACCTCCTCGGGCTCCACGTGCAGCAGGTGCGCCATCTCCAGCGAGACGTCGTCCGGGCGGGCCGCGGGCAGATCGATCTTGTTCAGGACCGGAAGGATGGTGAGCTTCTGATCCAGCGCCAGGAAGAGATTCGAGAGCGTCTGGGCCTCGATGCCCTGGGAAGCATCCACGACCAGGATCGCGCCCTCACAGGCGGCGAGGCTTCGAGAGACCTCGTACGTGAAGTCGACGTGTCCCGGCGTATCGATGAGGTTGAGCTGGTAGGTCTGCCCGTCCCTCGCGCGGTACTCCATCGCGATCGCGTGCGATTTGATGGTGATCCCATTCTCGCGCTCCAGGTCCATGTTGTCCAGGACCTGGTCCTTCATCTTCCCACGCGGAATCGTGTTCGTGATCTCGAGCAATCGGTCGGCCAAGGTGGACTTCCCATGGTCGATGTGCGCGATGATGCAGAAGTTCCGGACGAGGGAGCGTGGGATCATGGCGGCTGGGCTAGAAGCGGGTCCGGAATGCGAGCGTAAAGCGGGGCTTCTCCCCCAAGTTCACGGCCGACTGGGGCGGACCGAAATCGGCGTCGAAGGTGGCGAGATGGGCGTCCACGTAGGCGTCCATCATGGACAGCAGGTGCGCGGCGATCCCCCACCAGATCCAGTTGATCTTCTTGTTCCGATGCGTTTCCTGATCCAGCTGGGCGTCGAGGTAAGCGGGATCCGTGATGTCGCCTCCGCCCGCGAGGATCAAGTCCTGTCGGTCGATCGCCCGGTTCTCGCGCCGGAGCTCCTGGACCGCCTGGTAGGCGAGGAGCCCCTCGCCCGCGATCACGACGCCCGCCTTGACGTACTTGTGGTTGTACACCTGACCCCAGCCCGGGACCGCGGCCGAGCGGAGCATCACCGTGAAGGGCTTCGAGCGATGGGGGAGGGAATCGGCGTGGGCCGGCTTCCGGCCCACCGCGGGCTGGGCCTGCGCCGGAGCCGAAGCCAAAACGAGGAGAAGCGCCGTCCACGCGAGCAGGACGCCCGCGGGGCGCGCGCTGAAGACGCTATTCCTTCGTGAAGGCGTGCGCGATCGCGAGAAAGAGAAGGAGCAACCCACCGAATCCATAGACTCCGATCACCACACCATGGGTGAAGTCATGCCCCAGCGACGAATTCGCCAGGAGGTATTGCAGTCCCTCGGCCAGCGCCACCACCAGGACGATGAGGATCACGAAGGACCATCTCCGCGCCAGCGCGACGATCACCAGGGCAATCAGAAATCCGATGACCCGCGGATCTTTCCAGTCCAGTCCAAGAAGCGAATGGATGAACCCGTGCATGGTCCCCTCCCTCGACAGGGTGGCGGGAACGTGTGGGAATCGAACCCACCTCGGACGGGATGAGCGCCCGACGGAAGGATTTGAAGTCCTCGGAGTCCACCAGAACCCATCCGTCCCCAAGCCTCATGCGATCACTTCGATGGGGCGGCGACCCCGGGGCCGCACCTCCCCGATCACCGCCGCGGCCACCTTCGCGCGCGCGAGACGGCCCAGCAGCGCCTTGCCCCGTGACGGGCGGACCACGATCAAGAGGCCCCCGGAAGTCTGCGGATCGACGAAAACCCTGCGCAGCGCCTCCGGCACGTCCTCGTCGAACGCCACGTGCGGCGCCGCATACGCCGCGTTGGTATGAAGGCCCCCGGGCACGACGTCCCGGTCGGCGAAGGCCACGACGCCCGGCAGGATGGGAACCGCCGAGCTCCAGATCCGGAGCGTCTTCCCGCTGGCGCGCGCCACGTTCAGCGCATGACCCAGGAGCCCGAAGCCCGTGATGTCGGTCCCGGCGCTCACACCCACCGCCTGCATGGCCTTGCCCGCGGCCTCGTTCAGCGTGGTCATCTGGTCGGTCATCCTCCGGACCGACTCCTCGGAGAGAAGCCGCTGCTTGAGCGCGGTGGCCAGGATGCCCACCCCGAGAGGCTTCGTGAGCACGAGCAGATCGCCCGCTTTGGCCCCCGCGTTCGACACGATCCGCTTCGGGTGGACCTCGCCGGTGACCGCGAACCCGAACTTCATCTCCTTGTCGCGCACCGAGTGGCCGCCCATCAGCGCCACGCGGGCGCGCCTCAGCGTCTCGGCGCCGCCGCGCAGGATCTCCCGGAGGATCTCCATGTCTCCCGTTTCGGGGTAGCAGACGATCGAGAGCGCGGTGAGCGGAGTCCCGCCCATGGCGTAGACATCGCTCAGCGCGTTCGTCGCGGCGATCCGCCCGAACTGGAACGGGTCGTTCACCATGGGCGTGAAGAAATCCACCGTCTGCACGAGGGCCCGGGTGGGGGAGATTCGAAACACGCCCGCGTCGTCCCAGGTCTCCGGTCCGACCAGGACCCCTTTCGGCCGGGGTCCCTTGAGGACGGAGAGGACGTCCTTCAGATCGAGTGGGCTCAGCTTGGCGGCGCAACCGGCGCAGGAGACCTGCTCGGTCAACCGTACCGTTTCAGCCCGGGCGTGACTCATGGAACGATCGCCCACACCTCGATCTCGACGCGCGCCTCGCGGGGCAGCCCTGCGACCGCGACGGTGCTCCGCGCGGGCTTCGGCTCCGTGAAGAAGCGCGCATAGACTTCGTTCATCGCGCTG
>JBGPMB010000074.1:0-13186 GCA_041486775.1 Candidatus Eiseniibacteriota bacterium
AGATCCGTCCCGGGGAGTCCCACGATCATCAGCTCGCCGAGCCTCGATTCGACAGGGGATGCGCTCACTCGGTCTCCGTTTCCACCAGAAGCTTCCGGTAGCGGGCGTACACGTTCTCGGGAATCGTGCCGTTCTTGACCCCTTCCAGCACGGCGCAGCCCGGCTCCATCCGGTGGGTGCACGTGCTGAACCGGCATGGACCGGCGTCGCGGATCTCCGGGAAGACCGAAGTGTATTCGGCAGTCGTCGTCTCGCCGAGGGAGACGCTGCGCACGCCGGGCGTATCGATCACGTGCCCTCCACCGGGCAGGGGATAGAGCTTGGAGCTGGTGGTCGTCTGGCGGCCCTTTCCCGACTTACCGCTCACGAAGCCGGTCGCGATCTCCGTGCCGGGGAGGAGCCTCTTCAATATCGTGGACTTGCCGACGCCGGAATGCCCCACGAAAACCGAGGTCGTGCCGCGAAGCGATTCCCGCAGCTCCTCCATCCCGGATCCCGTCTTCGCGCTCCCGAGCATGTAGGAAAGCGGGACGGCCGCTTCCGCGATCATCCGCTCGGCCTCGTCCACGGATACCAGATCCACCTTGTTGAGCACCAGAAACGGTGTGAGCCCTCCGCGGAGCGCCAGTAGCGCCCACCGGTCGACGAGTCCCGGCCGAAACGGGGGCTCGTCCGCCGAGGCGATGATGACGGCCCGCTCCACGTTCGCGGCGACGACCTGCACGTCCCGGTTTTCGCCTGCCGACCGCCCCAGATGCGTTCGTCGGGGGGCGACGGAGACGATGGAGATGCTACCGTCGCCGGCCCTGGAGACCCCGACTTCGTCCCCGACCGCAAGCAGGGTCGAGCCGCGGCCGGCTTCCTTCTTGAGCTTGGGATCCAGCGAGGCGGGGAGCAGAGAGACGCCGTCCCATACGATGGCGCTCGGGCCGAACATCTGAGCCAGGATCATCGATTCTGTTTACCTGATCGCATGGCAACGGGCAAGGTTGATCCCCCGCGACCCTCCGGCGTACACTGCCAGCCAGCATGGCCACCGATCGCGTTCTCTGCCCCCGCTGTGGGGAATCGCTTCCGTCCGCACTCCACGTCTGCGACGCGTGCGGCTTCGAGCTCGGCGCCGGCGCGGCCGCTCCGGCGTCCGGTGCGTCGCGGCAGGGGCCCCCCGCGCGCGGAGGGGCGCCACCCCCGGACGACCGGCAACGCGGACGCGGCGCCGGCGCGCGTAGCACCGCGACTAACACGTCGGCGAGCATCCCCGGCATCGCCTGGCTCCTTCTCGTGGTCGGCCTCGCGGTCGGCGGGATGGTCGGCTTCGCGCTTCATTCCGCCGTCGGCCCGCGCGCCGAATCGGGCATGCCCACCGGTCCCGCCGACGTCATGGCCGGCGGGGACATGGGCGGAGACCCGGGAGCGGCCCCTGCCGGCGGAGGCATGGGCGGCGGCATGGCGGGCGGCGCGCCGCAGCGAATGCCCCAGCAGATCATGCAGATGGTGCAGGGCTTCAAGGCCGCGCTCGCGAAGAACCCGAAGGACAAGGACGCCATCATCGGGCTCGGGAACCTCGAGTTCGATTCGGGACAGTGGCTCAAGGCGATCGACTACTACACCCGCGCCCTCTCCGTCGATCCCAAGAACATGGACGTGCGCGTGGATCGCGCCGTCGCCTATCACTCCATGGGGCAGAACGACATCGCGCAGAAGGAGCTTCTGGCAGTGACGCGCGAGCGCCCGGACCACAAGAACGCATGGCTCAACCTCGGCGTCGTGGCCCGCGAGAGCGGTGATAAAGCCGGCGCGATCCGGGCCTGGCAGCGCTACCTCGAGCTGGACCCTCAGGGAGAGCACGCCGCCGGCATCAAACAGGAAATCGAGAATCTGAAGCGGGCCGGCTGACGAACTCGAGCTTCTCCCTCAATTCCTCCAGCACCCCCCGCAGCGCCGACCCGGCCCGGGCCGTCTCGTAGACGCGCCGGAGCGACGCCGCATCGTCCAGGTCGTACCATGGCGCGAGAAGCCGCACCGTAAGACCCAACGCGCGCGCCCGCTCCAGGGTGGCCGCGGCGGCGGAAGCGCTTCCCCAGGGGATCTCGTCGAAGATCGACTCGTGGCTCCCGCTCGTTCCGATCAGGTAGTAACCGCCGTCCTCGGAGGGGCCGAGTGCCAGGTCGCAGACCGCCAGCGATTCGATGCCCTCCTGGATCCGCGTCGGATCGAGCGTCGGGGAATCCGAGCCGATGGCGAGCACGCGGCGCGCTCCGCGCGAGCGAAGCGCGCGGAACGCGGCCTTGAGCCGGGCTCCCAGCTCGGGGCCCTCCTGGGGAAGGATCGAGAGGCCCGTTTCCTCCGCGAGCCGCCGCATTGAGGCGTCGGCTTCGCCGTCCAGGAACAGGGTCCAGGAGGCCTCGACCTCGGGCACGATGAAACGCGCCGTGTCCTCGAGCGAGGCGCGTGCGACGCGGGCGGCGTCCTCGTGGGTCAAGTGGGGCACGAGGCGCGTCTTCACGCGCCCCGCGAGGGGCGCTTTGGCGAAGAGTGCCAAGGCCGCGTCGTTCACGCGATCCGCTTCGAGCGCGGCGCGGCGCGGCGGAGCGGAGGGAGCGGGCCCTGGGTGCGCCGGAGGTGAAAGAGGATCTGCTGCAGGTAGCCGCGGCCGGGCCCGAACCGTTCCGCCCAGCGCGAGAGATCCTCGTCCCTGGCGCGGCGGCGGGAACAGAGCTCCAGGGTGGCGCGCCGGATCCAGCGGTCCACCGGATAGGCCTCCAGCCGCCCCAGCCCGAACAGGAGCGTGCAATCGGCGATCTTGGGTCCCACGCCGGGGAGCGCCATGAGCGCCGCGCGCGCTTCCCCGTACGGCGCCGCGTTCAGCGCCTCCCAGGAGAACCCGCGCGCGGCCACGGCCCGAGCGGTCCGGGCCAGGTACGGGGCGCGGAAGCCGAGCCCCGTCGCGCGGAGACGCGCGGCGCCGGCTAAGGCGAGGCTCTTGGGCTCCGGAAACGCCTTCCGCGGCGAGCCGGGAATGGGCTCTCCCCAGCGCTCCGCCATTCCCTCCACGCAGCGGCCGATCTTCTGGATGTTCGAAGCCGCGGAGGAGATGAACGAGGCGAGGGTCTCCCAGGAATCCTGCTTCAGGAGCCGGAGGCCGAAGAGCGGGAGGATTCCAGGCAAGGAGCGCAGCTCCTCGGCGTGCTCTAAGTGGGCCCGAGGGTCCTGATCCAGGCGAAAGTAGCGAACGAGCGCCTCGGGCCCGGGGTCACGGCCCAGGACGACGACCGAGAGCCTCGCGGGGTCCACGAGGGAGACCGCGAGATCGGCGCCTCCCACGATCCCGCGCCACGCGTTCCCCTCCCGCCTCCAGCGAAAGGCCTGTCCGCACGAGAAGGTGAGATCGAGGTCGATGGGTCCGGACACGGGAAGCACGTGGCGCACGGTTCCAGCGTCGCGGCGGGAGCTGTCCGGCGTCAATTACTTTCCCTCCCCGGCCGGTTTCCGTTGACCCTCGCTCCGGCAGCGTGGGAAACTTCTCGCCCCATGAAACGCCGTGCATCGATCTGGCGGACGCTCGCCATCTCAGGCTCCCTTCTTCTCCTGGTGGGCGTATGGGCCGTAGCTCCACGAGCGCGCGGATACGCGGCCGAGAGCCGTGCGCGCGTCCGTCTGGTGCGGCTCCTCGAGGAGGTGCCGGACTCGGAGCGGGCGGTACTCGGACGGGTCCACGAGCTGAGGCTCCGCCTCGAGCGGGGGAACATCCTGCTCCTGCGCCGCGGAGGGGAATCCGCGGCGATGATGCCGATCGAAGTCATGGCGGACGAGAAGGATTCGCTCCGTTACTTCTACTACCTCGAGCACTCCAACTTCTTGTGGGTGTTCCCGGGGCAGAGGAGCAAGGGAATCGGCACGGTGGGCAATGGAGGATCGATCCACATCGACACGTTCGAGCTGAAGTGGCGCGCGCGGAAGGACGAGCTGGGATGGATCTATTTTCCGAACGATCCGTCGAACGAGAGGGTGAGATTCTCCGTGGTGAGCGGGCGGACCGTCGACGAGGCGGACCCGATGGACACCAAGTACTGGATCGAGCTGGGTCCGTCGGAAGCCTCAGGCTTCTAGCGCATGTGGGCACGCGTCCGGGCCATCCTGTTCGAGAACCTGGGACTCAAGCTCGCGTCGCTCCTTCTGGCGCTGCTTCTCTATGCGCACGTGGTGACCGAGCAGGAGCGCGAATCGGTCGTGCAGATCCCGATCGCGGCGGTTGGCCTGGCGGACACGTTGACGAGCGTGGGGGCGCTTCCCCCCCGGGTCGCGGTCAAGGTCCGGGGCAAGTGGAAGGACCTGATCCGTCTCGGCCTCACGCGCCCGTTCCTCTCGATCGACCTCGCGACCGCCAAGCCGGGCATGTTCCGGACGTCGATCACTGCCGACGACATTTCCCGACGGGCCATCCCGCCGGACCTTTCCCGGCTGATTTCCGTCACCGAGGTTCTCGATCCGAGGAGCGTGGACCTGGCCATCGAGCCGAAGGCGACCCGCAGCCTGCCCGTCCGGGCCCGCATCGTGGGAACCCCGGCCTCGGGTTACGTCTTGGACCAGGATCCGGAGGTCCAGCCGGAGTCCGTGACGGTCATGGGCCCCGCCCGGCTGGTCCAGGGAATCGACACGCTGTACACAGTCGCAGTTGACATCACGGGAGAACGCGAGAAAATCCAGCGCCAGGTTGCGCTGGCTCTGCCGGCGAACGTGGCCAACCTCGAGACGCGCCGTTGCGTCGTCACCATCCGGCTCGCCCGAGCGGGATCCGACTCCGTGTCGGACCGATCGCGGGACCGCTAGGACAGGAAGGAAGAGAGGAGACCCCAAACGATGAAGCGAACGACCGACCCGAATCCTCCCGCAGGCGCGGCCACGGATTTGCAGGGCTCGACCATGGTGGCCGACCGGAGGAACGGCGGTTTCAGTCTGGTGCCGTCGCGCGTCTTCTTCACCAAGGGCGTGGGAAGCCACCGGGACGAGTTGCGGAGCTTCGAGCTGGCTTTGAAGGACGCGGGCATCGAGAAGCTCAATCTGGTTCACGTCTCGAGCATCTTTCCGCCCAAGTGCAAGATCATCCCCAAGGACGAGGGCGTGAAGCTCATCGCCCCCGGGAGCATCGCTTTTTGCGTCATGGCGCGGCTCGCCTCCAACGAAATGCGCCGGCTCATCGCGGCCTCGATCGGTTGCGCCATCCCGGCCGACAAGAGCACCTACGGGTACCTGAGCGAGCACCACGCCTACGGGCAGACCGACGAGTACGCGGGAGATTTCGCCGAGGACATGGCGGCTTCCATGCTCGCTTCGACCCTCGGCGTGGAATTCGACGAGACCGCGAACTGGGACGAAAAAGAGCAGGTGTTCAAGATCTCCGGAGAGATCATCCGTACCTTCAACGTGACCCAATCCGCCGTGATTTCGGCGAAGGGGTTCACCACGGTCCTCTCCAGCGCCGTCTTCCTGTTCTGAGAGGCGCCCACCGCTTCCGGTCCGCGGCCTTATCCTTCCACCACCCAACGTAACGGAGCCCACCATGGCGTCACGAAGCGTCCCCTGTCTGTTCGCGCTCGCCGTCCTGACCGCCGCCTTAGCACTGGCCCCGGTCGCGCGGGCCCACGCAGCGCCGGCCGATTCCACGGCCGCAGCACACGTGGACTCGACGGCGGCCCCGGCTGCCCAGGCGGCGGAGCCCTCCACGGCGGCTCCGGCCGACTCGAGCGCTCCATCCGCCTCGACGAAATCGGAATCCAAGGAAGCCCCGGCGGCGAAGCCGGAAGGCAAGAAAGCCTCCACCAAGAAGAGCTCGAAGAGGAGCAAGACCAAGGCCGCCGCCCCGGCCGCGAAGGCCGCCCCGGCCGCGAAAGGAACGGTGAAGACGGTGGAAACGAAATCCGCGCCGGGAACGATGCCGGTCAAACCGGATGTCCTCCCGCAGCACGTGCAGGTGCAGCACATTCTCATCGGTTTCGCCGGCACCGTGCCGGGCAAGAACATCACGCGCACGAAGGAGGAGGCGAAAGCCCTCGCCTACCAGATCCTCGAGCGCGCGCGGAAGGGCGAGGACTTCGACGAGCTGGTCCGCACGTACACGGACGACTCTCCCCCGGGGATCTACTCGATGGCCGGGACCGGAGTGGCGAAGGGAGCGGGCGAGTATTCGCGGGATGGGATGGTCCCCGCGTTCGGCAACGTGGGATTCGCGATCAGCCCCGGGAACATCGGGATCGCCGACTACGACCCGGCGGCGAGCCCGTTCGGCTGGCACATCATCAAGCGACTGAAGTAGCGTTCCCCGCATCCGCCCCGTGCAGGCCCAAGGCACGGAGCGCGAACGGTGCGATGTCGGTGAGCCGGCGCGGCGCTGCCGCGTCCGGCCCGGCCTCCGGCCCCCAGGCGGCGAAGATCGCCGGATTCTTCGTGTGGGTCCCCACCGACAAGTCCTCGAGGTTTCCGTGATCGCTCACGACGATCACCGTGAGCCTCTCCAAGTCCACCTGGCCGAGCACGGTCTCGAGCGCGCGGTTCAAGTCGCCGAGGCAGCGCATCGCCCGCTCGCGATCCATGGCGTGGCCCGCGCGGTCGGTCTCGAAATATTCGAAGAGGGAGAAGTCGTTCTGCATCGCCTCCGCGGCGATGATGGCGCCGGCCTCCTCCGGGGTCCGGATCGGCAGGTCGTAGCCTCGCTCCCGCACCTTCCAATGCGTGAGGTCATGGGTCACGGCTCGCCCCTCGAGGAGATCCTCCCAGGATCGAAAGCGCGCGCCTGAGGCGAGCGTGGCGAGCGATGTGGCGGAGAGGCGGCGCTGCGCGTGCGGCATCTCGAAGTACTCGGGGCGGAAGGCGTTCAGGAACGTGGCGCTTTTGCCCTGCTCGCGGATCCGCTTGAGGAGCGAGCTCTCGAACAAGATTTTCCGGAGCGTCGGTCCGGGGAATCCGGAGACGTGGTGCCCCATGGCGGCCGGCGCGTTGACTCCGGTCAGGATGGCGGTCTGGCCTGTGGCGCTCTGCGGCAGGCCCGCCACACCCAGGCTGGCGTCGACGCCCCGCGACTGGCGGGGCGGCCCGACCAGGGCCCGGGGCGCACGCGATCGCGTGAGATGAAGCGTGGGGAATTCGCCGGTCGCGATCGGGTTCTGGTCGGGGTCGTCCGATCCCACTCCGATCCCGTCGATGAAGAAAAGGAGAACGTGGCGCCGGGCGACTCCCGTGGTCACCGGTTGCTCCAGCGCGCGAGCCGCTCGACCCACCAGGCCCAGTCGTCGCGCCGGAAGGCTGTGCCCTCCTGCAAGCCGAGCGCCTTCGACCAGAGGAGCATGCGCGCTCCCGTCACGATTCCCGCGTCCATCAGCCCTTCCCAGAGCGGCGGCGGAAGCGAGCGTCCCAGCCGACCTTCCAGGAGCTCCCGGTAGCGCGCGATCAGATCGTCCTTGCTCCGCGCGAGGCGCGTCGAGTTGACCGCGAGGTACCACCCCATCTCCAGCGTCGCGGGCGCGGCGCCCATGTTCGTCCAGTCGAAGGCGACGACGCGTCCATCCGGCAGGAAGGCGAAGTTCGCCACCTTCGTGTCGCCGTGGATGAGCGTCTTCGGGAGATCGGACCATTCCCGCCAGATCCGCTCCGAGGGCTGCGTCAGCTTGTCCGCGACCCCGATCGGGAGGAGGGCGAGCGCGTCACGCCATCCGCGCGCGACGCCGTCCTGGATCGACCGCGGCGCGCCCCGGAGCGCCTCCTCGTAACCGGCCTCGCGCGGGCACAAGACGTCCGAATACCACGCCGCTTTCGTCAGCCACGGCAGCGAAAGGGCGGGCGACTCCCAGAAGCGCGCGTGCAGCGCGGCCAGCGCGCCCAAGAGGGCCTCCTCCTTGGCCAGGTTGATCGGTTCCTTGACGTCGGGAACGGTCCACGCCGAGTGGTCCTCCATGAGGAGACCTACTTCGTTCCCTTGAACCGCGTAGGCCAGGTGGGGGCGTGTGAACACTTCCCAGACCGGCCCGAGTGCGGGCTCCCCCAGAAGGGAAGCTTCTCGCCCGGGAGCGGCTTCGCGCATGAGCCGCGCGATCCAGTCTTCGCCGATGTGGGTGCGCTTGAGCCTGAGCCGGAGCGGCGTTCCATCCCGCGTCACGGCCGTGAGGATCTCGTGCCGCGAGCTCGAGAAGCCGGACGAGTTGCCGGGGAGAGCCTCCCGCTCGACTCGAGCGAGGGGTCCCAGCACCTGGGAGAGCGCCGCGGGATCCACCAGCGAGTCGAGACGGTCGAATGCCACGACCGGGGCGCGGGTTCTGTCTTTCGTCGAAGTCATTGAGGGCTGCGGAGATTATAGCTTCGGAGGGGGGAATAGAAATCGGGAGCCGCGATGACAGCGTAAGGTAGTGGCAGGCCGGCGACGCAGTATCAGGAACCTTCGCTCCGCGACTCCCGAATCTTTTCCCGGTAGTATTGACTCGCAATCGACGTGCCACGGAGGGCTCATTTTTCGGCGACGCCGTAGCCAGTAACTCATTTATTATCAATACATTGACATCTTGCAACGCGCACGCAGCCGTGCGTCTTGCGAACGCTTTCCAGGTCCGGGCCCGATGCACCAACCCCGGGTGCGAAATCCATGCGGGACGCGGAACCCTCAGCGGGAAAAAGCCTTGACAGCTTTCGCCAGGGGCCTATATTCGCAGATCGCGCACCGCGAGGCGCTTATGTTCAATCCCAACTCCGCCTTAGGCGCTCCGCGACGCGCCCGACTGGCGTCCCGCGCGACAGGATCCAAGATCCGGTTCAGGAGGGGCTGATGACCAAGGCAGAAATCGTCGACGAAATTGCGGAGCGGACGGGCCTGACGAAGAAGGATGTCGCCGACACGGTGGACCAGTTCCTGGAAGCCGTTTCCAGAGCTCTGGCCGCGGGGAAGCACATCGAGATCCGTGGGTTCGGGACGTTCAAGGTGAAGGACCGGAAATCCCGTCTCGCGCGCAATCCGAGGACCGGCGAATCGGTTCCCGTGCCTCCTCGCCGCGTTCCCGTCTTCAAGGTATCGAAGGAGTTGAAAGACATCGTCGCCCAGGTCTGAGGACCGGGTGCAAGAACGAGAACGGGACGCCTCTTCAACCCGAGGCGTCCCGTAGTTTTTTCAGCGACGATCGCGGATCAGGAGGAGCCGGATCAGCTGGAGCACCGCGGCCGCGGCCGCCGCGACGTAGGTGAGAGCCGCCGCGTCCAGAACCTTCTTCGCGCCCTGCTGCTCCGCGGGCGCGACCAGACCGAGCTGGTTCAGCTGCACGATCGCCCGCCGGCTCGCGTCGAACTCGACGGGCAGCGTCACCAGCTGGAAGAGCACGCTGAACGTGAAGAGGAAGATGCCGATGTCGAGGAGACTCACGCCGAACACGGAGAGGCGGTTCGCGAAGATGAACCCCGCGATGATGAAGACCCAGGCGAGCCTGCTTCCGATGTTCGCCATGGGGAAAATGGCGGTGCGCAAGTTGAGCGGCACGTAGCCCTGCGCGTGCTGGATGGCGTGGCCGCACTCGTGGGCGGCGACGCTGATGGACGCGACCGAAGAGTCTTCGTAATTCTGCGGCGAGAGCTGGATCTTCTTCTGGATCGGGTCGTAATGATCGGAAAGAAATCCCTGTCCGGGCTCCACGTTGATGTCCGTGAGCCCGTTCGCGGAAAGGATCGCCTGGGCGATCTCACGCCCGGTCTTTCGGCTCGCGGATGGGATCTCCGAGTACTTCGCGTACGTCGAATTCACCTTCGCTTGCGCGTAGGCGGCCAGGATCATGGCGGGGATCAACAGGATCATCGTTGGATCCCAGAACGGCAGAAACATCGAATTCCTCCTCTGCTCTTGCTTTGGGGCGGCCGGCCACTCCCCTATACTGCTTCGGCTTAGGAAAGTTTCGGACAAGTCGCTACCGTTGAGACTATCACCGCCACCCAGGCGATTCAAGAAACCGGGGCACATCTGGCAACGAGTTACATCGATTTGAGAAGCGACACCGTCACGCGGCCCACCGCCGCGATGCGCCGCGCCATGGCCGAGGCCGAGGTGGGGGACGACGTCTTCGGGGAGGACCCGACCGTCCGGCAGCTCGAGGAGGAGACCGCGACGGTGCTCGGGAAGGAGGCGTCGCTTTTCGTTCCGAGCGGCTGCATGGGCAACGAGATCGCGATCGGCGTTCACACCCGTCCGGGGCAGGCCATCTTCCTCGACCGGTTCAGCCACGTCGTCCAGGTCGAGGCGAGGGCGGTGATGGAGATGCTCGGGTGCCGCTTCGCGGTGCGCGAGGGAAACCGGGGACGGATCGCGCCGGAAGAGGTCGACGCGGCGCGGGCCGGGACGGAGGATGGAACGCTGGGCCTTCTCGAGGTGGAGAACACGCACAACTATGCTTCAGGGTCGGTCTACCCGGCGGCCGTGATGGACAGCTTGGCTCGCGCGGCGCGGCGCCGGGGATTGCCGCTGCACCTGGACGGAGCCCGGATCTGGAACGCCAGCGTCGCCACCGGGGCGACGCCCGCCGCGCTCGCCGCGGGCGCCGACAGCGTGATGGTCTGCTACTCGAAAGGGCTCGGGGCTCCGGTGGGATCCGCAGTCCTGGGCACGAAGGCCTTCATCCAGGAAGCGCGCGGGGTGCGGAAGATGTTCGGAGGAGCCATGCGCCAGGCGGGAATCATCGCCGCCGGCGCGCTCCACGCGTTGCGCCACCACCGCGAGCGGCTCATCGAGGATCATGCGCGCGCCAAGCGCCTCGCCGAGGCGTTCGCGGCGACGGAAGGGCTGGCGATCGACCCCGGCGACATCGAGACCAATATCGTGATCACGAGCGTGAAGGGTCCCCACGAGCGGCTGCCCGAATTCGTGCGCGCGGTCGCGGCCCAGGGGGTCTTGATCTCGCCCTTCGGGGGGCCCGGGCGGTTTCGCGCGGTGACGCATCTCGACGTGGACGACGCGGGAATCGATCGCGCGATCGCCGCGGTGCGGAGCGCGGCCCGATCGGTGCTCGTCCCGTGAACGGGACCTCGGAGCCGCGGCCCGGAACGCTCTACCTCGTGAGCACGCCGATCGGCAACGTGGAGGACCTCTCCCCGCGCGCCGTGCGGATCCTGGGCTCGGTCGATCTCATCGCCGCGGAGGATACGAGGCACACGCAGGGACTGTTGAGCCGCTTTCAGATCCGCAGGCCGCTCGTCTCCTATCACGACCACAACCAGGAGCGGCGCACGCCCGAGCTGATCGAGAAGCTCCGGTCCGGAGCCTCGGTCGCCATCGTCTCGGACGCGGGCTCGCCCGGGATCTCCGATCCCGCGTACACCCTCGTGCGCGCCGCCGCGGCGGCGGAAGTTCCGGTGGTGCCCGTGCCGGGGCCCTCGAGCGTGCTCTGCGCGCTGGAGGTGTCGGGCCTTCCCACCGATCGCTTCGCCTTCGAGGGCTTTCTGCCGCGACGCGCGTTGCGGCGGAAGAGGCGTATCGAGGAGTTGCGCGCGGACCCGCGGACCCTCATCTTCTTCGAGTCGCCGCACCGGCTCCGGGAATCCTTGCGAGACCTGGCCGAGGCGTTCGGAGAGCGTCCGGCCTCGATCTCGCGCGAGCTGACCAAGAAGTTCGAGGAAACGAGGCGCGGCACGCTCCGCTCGCTTCTCACGTGGGTGGAAGAAAAGCCGCCCCGCGGCGAATTCGTGCTGGTGGTGGGGGGCGCTCGGGAAGACGACGTGGACGCGGAGCAGGAGGACGAGGCTTGAACGAGACCTGGAAGGACAAAGGGCGCGGGATCTTCAGGCCCATCGGGCGCTATCTCGCCGCCCGGGGGGTGTCGCCGGACCACCTGACGGTCCTCGGGCTCTGCCTCTCGCTCCTCGCGGCGCTCCTCTTGGGCCGCGGCTCCTTCTTCGCCGCCGGGTTCGTGCTGCTCCTGGCGGGCCTCTGCGACATGCTCGACGGAGACGTGGCGCGTGAGCGCGGCATCGTGAGCCAGTTCGGCGCCTTCCTCGATTCCACGCTCGATCGGGTGAGCGAGGGGGCCCTCTATGTCGGGCTCGCCTATTTCTATTTCACGCGGAGCCAGACGGCGACGGTGTGGATGCGCGGCATGTTCGAGGGTAGCGCCGAATGGGGCGATGCCGACGGTCCGACCCTGGGCGTGCTCGCGCTCGCGACCCTGATCCTCTCGTTCCTGGTCTCCTACACCCGCGCCCGCGCCGAGGGGCTGGGCATGGAGTGCAAGGTGGGCGTCATGGAGCGCCCGGAGCGGCTGCTCGCGCTCGGCGCGGGAGCGCTTCTGGGGCACCGGTTCATGCCCGGCGTGCTCGGCGTGCTCTTCATTTTGACCCTCGTCACGGTGCTGCAGCGCGTGTATCATGTGCGGAAGCTGACGCAAACGAACTCCGCGTAACCACCCGGGCCCCCGCAGCTTGCCGGGACCCGCGCCTCAAACCTCGTGCATCGAGCGTTACCCTAGAAATCGGAGGAAGGACCGTCATGGGTAAGATTCGCGTCGGAATCATCGGCGTTGGGAACTGCGCCTCATCGTTCGTCCAGGGCGTTCACTATTACCGGAATGCCAAGGACTCGGACTTCGTTCCCGGCCTCATGCACGTGAACCTGGGCGGATACCACGTCCGCGACATCGAGTTCAGCGCCGCGATCGACATCGATCGGAACAAGGTCGGCAAGGACCTCTCCGAGGCGATCTACACCTGGCCCAACAACACCTACAAGTTCAGCGACGTGCCGCGGCTCGGCGTGCCGGTGGCCCGCGGCATGACGCACGACGGCCTCGGCCAGTACCTCTCGAAAATCATCCACAAGGCGCCCGGCTCCACGGCCGACATCGTGCGCCTCTTGAAAGACACGAAGACCGACGTGGTCATCAACTACCTCCCGGTCGGGAGCGAAGAGGCCACGAAGTGGTATGTCGAGCAGATCCTGGAAGCGGGCTGCGGATTCGTGAACGCGATTCCGGTCTTCATCGCGCGCGAGAAGTACTGGCAGCGCCGGTTCGAGCAGAAGAAGCTTCCCGTGATCGGCGACGACATCAAGTCGCAGGTGGGCGCCACCATCATGCACCGCGTGCTGGCGCGCCTCTTCCTGGATCGCGGCGTGCGCTTGGAGCGGACGAGCCAGCTCAACGTGGGCGGAAACACCGACTTCCTGAACATGCTCGAG
>JBGPMB010000075.1:0-13078 GCA_041486775.1 Candidatus Eiseniibacteriota bacterium
GAAGGGGCGTCAGGAGCGGGAGGAGGAAGGCGACGGCGGCCAGCGCCGCTGCCGCGAGGACCAACCGGCCTCCACGTTTCCCTCGGGGCCGGGCCCGCCACGCCAGCAGACCCGAGACGAGGAGCCCCGTTCCGCAGGCGACCCAGGCGCCCCGCGACAGGGTCGCAGCGAGCACCGGAAGCGAGACCGCGGCGAGCGCGATCCAGAAGAGCCGGGTCTGCCGCGACCGCGCGCCGGCCGAGAGCCAGGAGAGGAGGGGAAGGGCCATCGATACGTACGCGCCGAGATGATTCGCGTGTCCCAGCGTTCCCGGCACCCGGCGCACCCCCGCGATCGTGGCGCTCCGCGTCCAGGGGAATGGATCGAGTCCGGTGATCTGCAGTGTCGCGTAGAAGAGGGCCGCGGCGAGCGCCGCGGCGGCCGAGCGCGCGATCCTCTGGAGATGACGCGCGTCAGGGGCCAAAGACCGGGAGACGAAATAGATCGCCGCCGTCGCGAACGCGGTCTTCAAGCCCGCCTCGCTCTCGTGGGCGCCGAAGAAGGACGCGTCCCGCCGGATGGAGAAGATCGCGGAGAGCGAAGCCGACAGGAGAAAGAGCCCGATCGCTCCGGCGAGAGGGTCGCGTCTCACATCCGCCGCGATACGCCGTCCCAGGCTCCCCGCCCAGGCGCTCCATCCGCGCGCACGCGCGCGGGCGATCTCGCCCGAGAGAAAGGCGGCGAAGAGGAGGAGCGCCCCGGTCGCAAGGAGCTCGGTCTTGGGGAACTCGAAGACCTCGGAGGCGCCGCGGTAGAACACCACCGGGACGAGCGCGACCAGCGCGTAGAGAACGAATCCCTGGAACGTCATGAGCGCCGGACCATGAGGGGCGCTACTCCGACTGCTTCACCATCTCGCGCCGGGCGAGCCACAATCCAGGCAGCATCGGCAGCCAGAGCGTGAATCCCCGGAGGAGAAGCGTGGCGGCC
Organism: Candidatus Eiseniibacteriota bacterium; assembly: GCA_041486775.1. Classification (GTDB taxonomy): domain Bacteria; phylum Eisenbacteria; class RBG-16-71-46; order SZUA-252; family SZUA-252; genus WS-7. The sequence continues at coordinate 970 of JBGPMB010000075.1, forward strand.
ACCGCGACCTCCAGGGGAACGCCGAGCACCCGCAGCGTTCCCACCGAGCCCGCCTCGAACGGCCCGACCCCTCCGGGGAGGAGGCTCACCGTCGCGATCACCGAGGCGAGGACGAAGCTCGCGAACGCGACAGCGGGCGGGACGGTGTAGCCGAGTCCCAGGAGCATGGCGCGGAGAGTCGCGGCGTCGAGAAGGATGATCGCGAACTGGAGCGAGGCCGCGGTGAGAAGGAGCTTTCGGTCGTGAAGGGTCTGACGAGGCGCGGCCTCGAAGGCTTCCAGCACGGGCTTCAAGCCCGGGAAGCGGCGAATCCAGTGCGGGACGCCGCGCGCTCCGCCGCGCGTCAGCCAGAGCAGCGTGACCGGAATGATGGCGGTCACGAGCGATACGATGGTGACGGCCGAGAGAATGACGGGGCTCAGGTGGCTTCGCTGCCAGAACACCACCAGGCAGAGCGCCACGGAGACGGCGTACGCGAGATAGAAGCCGAGCAGGCTCACCACCACGGCCGCCGTCGAGAGCCCGACCGGGACCCCCCGCCGCTCGAGGGCGCGGACGATCAGGACCGTCCCCGCGATTCCGCCGGTGGGAACCACCTGGTCGATGAAGAGCTTCACCAGTCCGAGCGGCACGAGGGAACGCATGCGCACTTGCGTGCCGGAGCGGCGCAGCCCCAATTTCAAGATGACCGCCGTGCAGAAGTAGGTCCCCAGCTGAAGGACCAGGGCGACCACGAGCCAGATCGGCTCCGCGCGCGCGATCATCTCGGCGAACCGCGCGGATTCGCCGTAACGAAGCGCGACCCCGATCAGCGCGGCAAGGAGAAGGGCGCCGGGGAGCCATGCGGCCCGAACCCACTTCGGAAGCCGGCTCACGCCTGGAGATCGATTCATGAAGCGCGGAGAATACCATTCCAGGTGGGCCGGGATCGCGGGGAACATGGTGTGGCCAATCCGCGGGGGCGTGCCGTAGAGTGACCAGGTGACCATCACCGCCGTCGAGGCCGCGAAGCGGTTCCGGGAGGGCTCGCTCACACCGGAAGCCCTGACCGAGGAGCTGCTCGAGCAGATCGCGATCGAGAACCCGCTCCTGAACGCCTTCTACGAGGTCTTCGAGGCGGAGGCCAGGGAATCGGCGGCGGCCGCGACGCGCGAGCTCACGCGGGGCCTGGACCGGGGGCCGTTGCACGGGATCCCCGTGGCGATCAAGGATCTCTTCGACGTGGCGGGTCGCGTGACGACCGCGGGCGCGCATCCCGGATTTCGTCCGCCGCCGGCGACCGCGGACTCGGAGGTGGTGCGACGGCTGCGCGCCTCGGGAGCGGTGCTCCTGGGAAAGACGGCCGTCCATGAATGGGCGCTCGGCGTCAGCACCAACAACCAGCACTTCGGTCCCACGCGGAATCCGCACGACCCCGACCGGATTCCCGGCGGCTCCTCCGGCGGATCCGGCGCCGCGCTCGCGGCGGGGTTGACGGTGCTGGCGCTGGGGACGGACACCGGAGGGTCGATCCGGATCCCCGCGGCCCTCTGCGGCGTCGTCGGGCTCAAGCCCAGCTACGGACGCGTGAGCCTGCGCGGCGTGACTCCGCTCTCCTGGTCTCTGGACCACGCGGGTCCCATGGCCCAGACGGTCGAGGACGCCTTCGTATTGCTCGAGGTGATGTGCGGCTTCCGCGCCGGATCGGCGCCCCGCCCCAGAATCCTCCTCCCGAAGCAGTATTTCTTCGAGGAGGTGGATCCCCAAGTCGAGGAGCTGGTGCGCATCGCCGCGGAGCTCTTGGGGAAACCGGAGGTCGTGGACTTGGGCGACGTGAAGGCCGTGTGGCACGCGAACACGGTGATCCTCTACTGCGACGCCGCCGCGTTTCACGAGGAGCGGTTGAAGTCGCACCCGGACTGGTTCGGCACCTCATTACAAGAGAGGCTTCCCGTCGGGCTCACGTACCGCGGCATCGAGTACGCCCGCGCGCGGAACACGCAGCGGGAGTGGACCTCGCTCTTGACCCAGGTACTGGGGGACACCGGCGTGCTCGCGGCACCCACGACACCGGAGCCCGCCACCGTGATCGGGGATCGAGAAGGAGCGGCTCTCGGGCGTCGCATGTCGCGCCTCACGTCCCCGTTCAATCTCGCCGGCGCCCCGGCGCTCTCCGTGCCGGTGGGAAGGGTGGGTCGCTTGCCGGTGGGGATGCAGCTCATCGCGGCGCCCGGTCGTGAATCCCTGCTGTGGGAAGCGGGGAGGGAGCTCGAGGCGCGCCTGGCGTGGGCCCCATCCGGCCACTCTTCGGTCCGTTCCCCCCGATAAGCCTCTGTAACGAGCCCCGTCCCGGAACCGGAAGGCGAGCCCGCGTGTCTAAGGGAAGGAAGCAGGGGTGTGGGGAGTGCGTTGTCGCATTTCCGGGGACGCCGCTCGGAGAAGGGATTGGGAACTCCATGAGACGAAGGCTCTTGGGCGCTGTCCTGTTCCTCTGCCTCGCAGCTCCCGCCCACGCGGGCAAGCCTCCTGCCGCAGCCCCAGCCCTCGTTCCCGCTCCACCCTTCAACCTGCCCACGCGGGATGGAGCCGTGTCGCTGGATTCCCTCCAGGGAAAGGTCGCGTACGTGGATTTCTGGGCATCCTGGTGCGGCCCCTGCAAGCAGTCCTTCCCCTGGATGAAATCGCTGCACGACCGATTCGCCGGAAAGGGGCTCGTGGTCGTGGCGATCAACCTCGACAAGGACCGGAACGCGGCTGAGGAATTCCTCGCGAAGTATCCGGCCCCCTTCACGGTCGCCTTCGATCCTTCCGGGAAGACCGCGAAGGCGTTCAAGGTCTGGGGCATGCCCACGAGCTACATCATTGGACCCACCGGCGCCATTCTCGCCACGCACGCGGGTTTCGACCCCAAGCGGACCGCGATGATCGAATCCGAGATCCAGAAAGCGCTTCCCCGGTGACCCCGCGCGCGCAACGCCTGTGGGGAGCGGCCGCCTTGCTCCTTCTCCTCTCCTTCACGGCCGGATGTGCGACCGTGCGTCCCTGGGATCGCGACCTCTTGGCCGAGAAGAAGATGAGCTTCACGCCGAACCCCACCATCCAGGCTGTCGATGAGCACATCTACTTCAGCAAGGAGGGATCGACCGGCAGCCAGGAAATCGGTGGCGGCGGTTGCGGATGCAACTAGATCCTCCGGGTCGAAATCCCGCCCTGCGTGGAACGCTCCGCGCCGCGGCGTGCATGCTTCTCGCGACCGGGCTCCCCGCGGTGGCGCGCGCGGACGGCGGATCCACGCAGCTCGACGCCTCGATGCTGCTCTACGGGGAGCAGGGAAGGGCGAAGGTGTACGAGCCCACCGTGCGGGTGACGCGCCTCTTTCCGGACGGCCAATCCCTCTCGGGACAGCTCGGGCTCGATGTCATCACGGGCGCCACTCCCAGCGGGGCGTTGCCGTCGGGCGTCGTGCCTCCACCTTCGCCCGGAGGAGGCGACCTGGTCCAGACCGTGACCGCCGCGTCCGGGGGCGGCGGATCGTCCGCGCCGGATCCCGGCGCGATCCCGGTCGCCCGGTTCCACGACACGCGCATCGCGCTCGACGCTGATTGGCAGAAGCCGTTCGGCCTGATCACCCCCGTATTGGGCGGACACTTCTCGCGCGAGCGCGACTATCAATCGATCGGCGGGAACGCCAAGCTCTCGCTTTCTCTCCTGCACCACCTGACCACGCTGACCGCAGGCGCGGGGTTCAACCGGGATGACGTCTTTCCTTCCGGGGGCACGCGCCTCCCGCTATCCGACACCACGATCATCATCGGGACCGCGTGGAACCCGAAGCGGGTCAACAGCGGGATGGTCGGGTTCTCGCAGATTCTCACGCGCCGGTGGATGATGGGCGTGAACGGCTCCCTCAGCGTGGAGGACGGCTTCCTGACCGAGCCGTACAAGGTGGTGAGCCTCATGGACCCATCGAGCGGGATCACCGTCGGGCAGATCACCGAGAACCGCCCCTCCCGGAGGAATCGTAGAGACATTCTCACCAGCTCGGTCTACCACCTGACGCGCGACATACTCTACCTGTCGCATCGATACTATTGGGACGACTGGGGCGTGCGCTCCAACACCGTGGATCTCAAGTACCGGCACGAGCTGGGTGAGAACGAGCTGGGCAGGGACGTCTACCTCCAGCCGCATCTTCGCTACTACGCTCAGACGCCCGCCGACTTCTTCACCTTCGGATTGGTCCAGGGAGGCTCTATTCCCGCCCTCGTCTCGAGCGACGAGAGGCTGGGGCCGCTCCGCACCGCGACCCTGGGGGCCACGCTCGGCTTCACGGCGTTCGGCACGCCGGGCGAGTGGAGCATCCGGGCCGAGTACGTCCGGCAGTTCGGGAAGGGCCATCCGGGCAACGTGGTCGGAGTCCAGCGCGACTTCGACCTGTTCCCTCCGGTGAACATCGGCTCGCTTGTGTTCGCCTACAGCGTCCCGCTCTGACGCCCCGCATGTCCCGGTCCGCCGGCATCTCCACCGCACCCGAAGCGCGCCCCGCGCTGGCTCGCCTCGAGAACCTGTTCGTGGGACGCTTCGAGGCCATGGCGAGCCCCTGCGAGGTCCTGATCGACACCGACGACAAGTCGCTCGCCCAGGCGATCCTCGATATCGCCGAGCGTGAAGCGAGGCGGGTCGAGGCGAAGTTCAGCCGCTACCGCGCCGGCAACATCATCCATCAGATCAACCATTCGATGGGGCAGCGGGTTCGGGTCGACGAGGAGACCGAGGCGCTCCTGGGCTACGCCGCGACGTGCCATCGGATGTCGCATGGGATGTTCGATATCACCTCCGGAGTCCTGCGCCGCGTCTGGAAGTTCGACGGCGGGGAGCACGTGCCCTCGCAGGCCGAGGTGCAAGACGCGCTCCGTCACGTGGGATGGGAGCGGATCGTGTATGAGGACTCGACGCTCCGGATGCCGGCGGGAATGGAGATCGACCTGGGCGGGATCGGAAAGGAGTACGCGGTCGATCGCGCGGCGGCGTTGATCCAGGCCCGCACCACCGCGTCGTTCCTGGTCAACTTCGGCGGAGACCTGCTCGCCGTCGGCCCGTGCCGCGGGGAGCGTCCGTGGAGAGTCGGGATCGACGATCCGGACCGGCCCGGAGAGGCGGCCCTGTATCGCATCGACATCCCCGCGGGCGCGCTTGCGACCAGCGGGGACGCCCGCCGCTTCGTTCGCTGGAACGGGAAACGCCTGGGCCATATCCTGAATCCCAAGACCGGCTGGCCGGTCGAGGACGCTCCGCGCGCGGTGACCGTGCTGGGGCAGACCTGCATCGAGGCCGGCACGCTCTCGACCCTGGCATATTTGCAGGGTTCGCGCGCCCGCGAGTTTCTGGAACAGCAGGGCGTCCAGTTCTGGATCGTGTGACGCCCACGGCGGTCCGCCGGGCTTCAGCGCGATTCGACAAGGGCCAGAAGCGAATCCCACTCCGCCTCGGGAAGGCTGAGGCGAAGCCGCATCCTGGCGACCCCGAGGGTCCATCGTTCGCTCGAGTACTTGCGGGGATCGGGCATCGCGTGACAGATCTGGCAGCGCCGGGTCAGGACTCGCCGGCCCGAACGCGCGACGGGTTCTCCGCGGGGAGCGTGGGCGCAGCCGGTGATGACGAGCACCATCAGGCAGAGCCAAACCCTCAAAGGTCGACCCCGATGACGGTCCTCACTTCAGTCCGCTCGAAGTCGGCGAGGTCGAGTCGCCCCGACGTTCGCGGCGTTCCCCGGATCTGGCGCAAGACGCCCACGGCGATCTGCAGCTTTCCGGTCTGGAGATTGATCGTTGGGCCCAGGTGGAGCACCGACGCCTCGCGGGGACCGAAATTCGGATACTCGGCGCGGTGCCGCGCCTCGAGGCCGGCCGCGAAATGGGGGCCCAGCTCGTAGGAGACCCCGCCGCTCAGCTCCCACGCCCACAGTTTCCTCAGAATCGCGCCGCTCCCCAAGATCTCGTTGTCGTTGTGTCGAAATTCGAACTCCCCGATGAGATTGACCGCAGTCACGAGCTTCTGGACCCGATGGGCGAGGAGGAGTTTCGGTTCCAGCTCCAGCTCCTCGCCGGACTCGGTCGTCTCGAGATAGACCGCCGGGTCGCCGGGAAGACGGCCCGGGTCCGCCAATCGGTAGATCAGCTCGAGGGACGGAGACTCGAACCGGAGCGAACCGCCGGGAGGTTGGCTGAAATTCAGGTACGCCGCGGCCGTCAGCCGGTCCGTGACGCCGTACTCGAGCTCTTGGCGCCAATCCCACGCGACGGATCCGTTCGAGCCCTGCTGTCCGGAACGAGACGTGAGCCAGGTCTCCATCTCGGTCTCGCCGGCCGGAGAGAGGTAGGGTGTGTACGTCTCCACGAAGTACTTTCGATCCGCGGAGGCTCTGCCGGGGAAGAAGAGCGCCTGCGCCGCCACGACCAGGACCAGGAGTCCGCGGGCGGCTTCAATTCGGGACGGCATCATCCGCCCCCTTGCGTTCCTTGGAGCCGGACTCCAGACAGAACAGCGGAACGGGGCCGTGCGCCGCGCAGGTCGTGCACGCCTCGCCTGTCTCGCACGTGCGCCGGTAGCTACGGAAGGCGTCGAGAAGGCCGCGCTTTCCGTGTGGGTCCGCCGTGAACCGCACGAAATCGAGAATGCGATCCGCGACGTCGTGGCTCACGACATGCTCCCACCGGCAAGCTTCGGCGGTTGCCTGCTCGATAGGGAGTCCGAGCACTTCCGTGAGGAAGGCGAGCACGATCTGGAAGCGGCCCCGCACGTCCAGAGCGACCCGCTTGCCGCTCGCGGTGAGGACGGGGAACCGAGCGGCGTCATAGCGCACCAGGCCGCGCTCCTCGAGGTGGGTGAGCGCGACCGATACGGAGCCCTTCGTGATCTTAAGGCGCGTCGCGATGTCGATGACGCGCGCATATCCACGCTCCTCACGCAAGTCGAGGATGGTGCGCAGGTAGTGCTCGCTGCTGATCGAGAGCCCTTGACGGTGGCGAAGCGATTGAGAAGGCATGATTTCTCCAGTTTTGGTTGCCAAACCAAGGTTTGAGTTGCAGAACCTAATTCGGAGTGCGGGCAGTGTCAACGCGAAACTGCCGGCTCGCTGCGGTATGCTGGGTGAAGGGAAGGACGACCACCAGGGAGGTTACCGATGATGAACAATCGTGGATCATGGCTCACGTTGGCGGCGGCGCTCGTGGCAATTGGAATCCAAACCGGTACTCCGTCGCCGTCGCATGCGGCCACCCAGTTATCAGCGAGCATCGATTTCTACGGCGCGCTCTCTCCGTACGGCAGCTGGGAGCGCATTTCCCGTTATGGAGAGTGCTGGGTTCCCATCGACGTCCCGGCGGGCTGGCGCCCCTACACGGTGGGATACTGGGTGAACACGGATTACGGCTGGATGTGGATCAGCCAGGATCCGTGGGGCGGGATTCCGTATCACTACGGCCGCTGGGCCTACGACAGCTATTACGGCTGGGTGTGGGTGCCGGACGACGATGCGGTGTGGGCGCCCGCGTGGGTCGCCTGGCGCTATGGCGACAGTTACGTGGGATGGGCGCCGCTTCCGCCCGATGCGGGCTGGCGCAGCGGATATGGGCTCACGGTGAGCGTGTCCATCCTGGATAGTCGGATCCAACGCAATGGCTGGTGCTTCACGAGCGTGCGCTCGTTCGGCTCGACCCGGATTCGCTCGAACATCTTTCCGCCGGGCCGGAACGTCACGCTCCTTGGGAGAACACGCAACGTGACGCGTTACGAGGTGTACAACTCGATGCCCGCGGAGCGAGGGTTCCTGCCCCAGATGATCGAGCGCGATACCGGGCGTCGATTCCAGCGCTATCGGGTGGTGGAATCCCGCTCGCCGGCGACTTTGAAGAATGTCTCGATCCAGGGAAGCACGATCGAAGCCTTCCGGCCGAGGGTTACCGGTGTGAAGGCGCGGCTGGCAGGGGAGCCCCGGGGCAAAGCATGGCCCTCCCGCGCGGTGACTCAGCGTCCGCAAGCCGAGCAGCGGCGCTTCGATCAACGCATGGGTCAGGAGCGCACCGCCCTTCAGCGGGAGCAGCAGAGGGAGATGGTTCAAGCGACCCGGGACCGTGCGCGGTCGGACGAAGTGCGCCGGAATCAGCAGGCCGAGATGAAGGCGCAGCAGGAGCGCGAGGCCCAGGAGCGCCGCGCCGTTGATCAGCGGCGCAAGATCGCCGATCAGATCCAGCGCAACGAAGGTCAGGGTAGGGGGGACGCTCAGGGCCGGGGACGCCAGGATCAGGGCCAGAACCAGGGCCAAGACCGAGGCAACGGCAACCAGGGCGACCAGAACAAGAGCCGAGGCCGCGGGCACGACAAGGGAGGAAATTAGCCTCCTCCCGGGCGCCGGCCCTTCAAGGCCAAGGAGAATCGCACCATGAAATGGGTGACTCGAGAGAACGTGCAGGTCGACCGCGTAGCTTGCCCGTGGCTCATCCGCAAGTTCGTGGACCCGAAGGCGGAGTTTTTGTTCGTGCCCGCCGACCAGGTCATGGCAGTCGCGGAGAAGGAGAAGGCCACGCCGTACGACGTGAAGGGTGTGGAGCTGGGGCACCACGGCAAGGAATGTTCCTTCGACGCGATTGTGAAGAAACACGGGCTGACCTCGGATCCCGCCTTGGTGCTGCTCGCGAAGATCGTGAACGGTGCCGACACCGACAACTCGCTCTGGAATCAGCCGGAGTCCGCGGGGCTCCGGGCCGTGGCCAAGGGTTTTCGCGGGCTCGGCTTCAAGGATGACCACGCCCTCAACGCGGCCGAGTGGATCGTCTACGACGCGCTCTACGCCTACTGCAAGCAGATGGTTCAAGAAGGGAAGCTGGAAGGCGCTTCCCGGTGAGCGCCTCCGGGTAGACGCGCCATGGCGCTGAAACGCCTGGGTGACATCGCGCTGCCGCCCCATCAGGGCGACGGCGGCTTCGATCACGCGGCCATCCACCAGCGCACGGGGCGACTGTACGTCGCGCACACGGCCAACCATGCCGTGGACGTGATCGACACCGAGGCGGGGCGTTACGTGCGTTCCATCGAGGGCCTTCGGGGTGTTGCCGGGGCCCTCGTCGACGAGAGTCAGAATCTGGTCTTCACATCCAACCGCGGCGAGAACACGGTGGGGATCTTCTCGCCTCACTCCGAAGACGCGGTGGCGAAGGTCCCGGTCGGGGCCCGTCCGAATGGGCTGGCCTACGATCCGGACCGCGGCGTTCTGCTCTGCGCCAACGTGGGAGACCCACGCGCCGGGCAGCCGCCGAGCGTGACCTTGGTCGATGTTCCCGCGCGGCGTCCGCTCGCGACGGTCCCGATGCCGGGGCGCACACGCTGGACCGTCTTCGATCCCGAGCGACGGGTCTTCTTCGTCAACATCGCGGATCCGGCCTGTATCGTGGTCATCGATCCGTCTGTTTCGGGCCCGGACCAGCGCGCCATCGACGTGGGAGTGGGCGGTCCTCACGGCCTGGACCTCGATCGGTCCGGACACAGGCTCTTCTGCGCGTGCGACGCGGGAAAACTGGTCTCGTTGGATTCTCGCTCGGGCGAGGTTCTGGGGACGCTCGATCTGACGGGTCCGCCGGACGTCATCTTCCTGAACCCGTTGCTCGCGCGTCTCTACGTCGCCATCGGCGATCCCGGCGTCATCGACGTCATCGATACCCGTGGGTGGAAGACCGTCCAGGTCGTTCCCACCGGGCGCGGCGCCCACACCATCGCCCACGACGTGAATTCGAATCGCGTCTACGCATTCTTGTCCCAGACGAACCGCGTCGACGTATTTCAGGACGGAGTCTGAGCGGAGCTCAGATCGAGGCGGCAGCCTTACGGGCCCGCTCGGCCAGGCGCGTGGCCCCAAGGCCCTCGGCGTAGGCCGCGAAGCCTCGGGTGGGCCCGCGCCAGCAAAGCTCCTCCACGTCCCGGAAGAGGGCCGCGTTGGTGCGAAGCGTGGCCAGGACCTTGAAAAGGAGCGCCAAGTCCCGGCGCCCTCCGAACTGATCGAGCGGGAAGTTCTCGAGGCTTCCGTACCGATTCAGGAGCCGGGCCGCCGTGACGGGGCCGATTCCCGGGAGACCGGGGTAGCCGTCCGCGGCGTCCCCCACGAGCGCGAGATAATCGGGGATCAGGACCGGATCCACGCCAAACTTCTCGCGAACCCCTTTCTCGTCGAGGATCTTCTTGCTCCTACGGTCGATCTGGGCCACGCGCTCTCCTCGTACGCACTGAGCCAGGTCCTTGTCGGGGGTCCAGATGCTGACCTTCTCCACGCGCTCATCCGCGGCCGCGAGCTTGGCGGCCGAGGCGAGGGCGTCGTCGGCCTCCAGCTCGACCATGGGCCAGACCGCCACACCCATCGAGGCGAGCGCCTTTTCGAGCGGATGGAATTGCTTGAACAGCGCGGGCTCGATGCCCTCGCCGGTCTTGTACCCCGGCCAGAGATCGTTTCGGAAGGACTCGACCACGTGATCGGTGGCCACGCCGATGTGGGTGGCCCCGGTCTCGATCATTTGCATCACGGTCCCCAGCACGCCCAGGACCGCACCGAACGGAGCGTCCTCACCCTTGTGAAAGCGGCGAAGGCCGTAGAAGTGCCGGAACAGCTCGTAGGTGCCGTCGACCAGGTGGACGATCATGCAGTATCCGTGAATGTACCTATAGGTCCGCTCGTACGCGCAGAAAACTCCTGTCCATCCGCACTTCGAATCCTTACCCTTGTGGGAACTGGATGATACCAACGAGAGGAGATCCCGATCGACTGCGCTCCCAGTGAATCCTAACCCCAGATGCGAACGGGTGACATTCGCCTCTTCCGGCGCTGGGTTCGGCGAGGACGTGAAGGGGCGTGTTGCCGAATACTTCGCGACAAGAGGCGTCTCGTCGAAGGCCAATGTCTGGGTGGTTGCCAAGACGTTTGTCTTGCTGTCCGTCACGTTCGGGGCCTACGGCCTCATCCTCAGCAATCGATTCTCCCCTTGGCAGATGCTTGGTCTGGCCATCGTCATGGGGGCTGGAATCGCCGGCATCGGCTTCGGCATCGCGCACGATGCCCTTCACGGGGCGTATTCATCGCGTCCCTGGATCAACAAGCTCCTCGGCTTCAGCTTCGAAGTGATGGGCGCCAGCGGATACATGTGGAAGATCACCCACAACGTCATCCACCACACGTATCCGAACATTCACGGCTTGGACGAGGACCTGGACGCATCGCCCCTCTTGCGCCTGTCACCCCAGGCGGAGCTGCGGGGCATTCACCGGTTCCAGCATCTCTACGCGTTCGCCGCCTACAGCCTCACGACGCTCTCCTGGGTGTTCATCAAGGACTATCGCCACTTCCTCAAGTATGATCTGGGGCCGTTCCGCGGGAAGCAGCACCCCAAATCCGAGGTTGCAACACTCCTCGCGGCGAAGCTCCTGTACTACGGATACACCATCGTGATTCCGCTCCTGGTCTTGAGGGTGGCCTGGTGGCAGTTTCTGATCGGATTCGTCGCCATGCATCTGACGGCAGGGGTCATTCTGGGCATCGTATTTCAGCTCGCGCACGTCGTCGAAGACACGGAGCATCCGAGCCCTCGGACCAACGGCCAGATGGACAACGCCTGGATGATTCATCAAATGGAAACAACGTCGAATTTCGCCATGTCGAATCGGATCCTGTCCTGGTATGTCGGCGGGCTGAACTTTCAGGTCGAACACCACCTGTTTCCCAAAGTGTGCAGCGCTCATTATCCCGCCCTCAGTAGGATCGTGCGCGACACGGCGGAGGAGTACGGCGTGCCGTATCACCACCACGAGACGTTGCGTGCGGCCATCCGATCCCACTATCGAACCCTGAAAGCGCTCGGGAACCCTCTCACATCGAAACCGGCATGACCGCCGGCGGCTGGCGGCGACTCGTACTCCTCGCCTCCCACGTGGGAATCGCCGCGACGCTTCTTCTCGGCTGCAGCGTTCGAAAGACTCCGCGGGTGCCCACACCGGAACCCGAGCTCTACGGCGCGGGCCTCTTCTCGACCGGAGAGTGGGACTTCTTCCTGGCCTTCTCGCCCGATCAGGGGCGAGCGCTCTTCTGCAGGGC
>JBGPMB010000076.1:0-12869 GCA_041486775.1 Candidatus Eiseniibacteriota bacterium
ATCCCCACTAGCACGTCGAACTCACCGAGCCGCAGGCCGCGGATAATCTCGACACGCTCGATGGCCTGGATTTCGGAGTGGAGGTAGCGCACGCGTACCCCGTGCTGCTGCAGATAGTCGGTGAGGTCCTCCGCCATGCGTTTCGTGAGCGTGGTCACCAGCACCCGCTCCCCCTGCTCCACGCGGCGCTTGATCTCCTCGAGGAGGTCGTCGATCTGGCCCTTGGTCGGGCGGATGGAGATCTTCGGATCGATGAGCCCGGTGGGCCGGATGATCTGCTCCACCACGACGCCGCCCGACTTCTTGAGCTCGTACACCGAGGGCGTGGCGGAGACGAAGACCGTCTGTCCCGTGAGCCGCTCGAACTCGTCGAAGCGAAGCGGCCGGTTGTCGAGGGCCGACGGCAGCCGGAACCCATAATCCACGAGCGTCTGCTTGCGGGAACGGTCCCCTTCGTACATGCCGCCGACCTGGGGAATGGTCACGTGCGACTCGTCGATGATGAGGAGGAAATCCTCCGGGAAATAATCGATGAGGCACTGCGGCCGTTCTCCCGGCTTCCGTCCGGAGAGCGGGCGCGAATAATTCTCCACGCCCGAGCAATACCCGATCTCGTTCAGCATCTCGAGATCGTACTCGGTGCGCATCTTGAGGCGCTGCGCCTCCAGAAGCTTCCCCTCCGCCCGGAATTCCGCGAGCCGCTGCTCCAGCTCCTCGCGGATGAGCCTCGTCCCCTCCTTCAAACGGACCGGGGTCGTGACGAAGTGCTTGGCCGGGTAGATGGCCGCGGTCGGGATCTGCTTCAAGGTCCTTCCGGTCAGCGGGTCGAATACCGCGATCCGCTCCACGTCGTCTCCGAGGAGCTCGATGCGGATGGCGGTCTCCTCGTAGGCGGGATGGACCTCGACCACGTCGCCGCGGGCGCGGAAGGTCCCGCGCTTCAACTCCACGTCGTTTCGCGTGTAGAGGTTGTGCACCAGCTGGGCCAGGATCGTCTCGCGGGAGATCTTCTCGCCCACGCTCACCATCAGCATCTCGCGGCGGAAATCCTCCGGCGAGCCGAGTCCGTAGATGCAGGAGACGCTGGCCACCACGATGACGTCGCGCCGCTCGAAGAGGGCGCTGGTGGCCGCGAGCCGCAGGCGGTCGATGTCGTCGTTGACCGAGGCGTCCTTCTCGATATAGGTGTTCGAATGAGGGACGTAGGCCTCGGGCTGGTAGTAGTCGTAGTAGGAGACGAAGTACCCGACCGCGTTCTCCGGGAAGAAGCTCCGGAACTCCGCGTAGAGCTGCGCGGCCAGGGTCTTGTTGTGCGAGATGACGAGCGTGGGGCGCTTCGCCGCCTGGATCACGTTCGCGATCGTGAAGGTCTTTCCCGAGCCGGTGACGCCGAGAAGGGTCTGATACCGGTCCCCTCGGGTCACGCCCTCGGTCAGCTCCCGGATGGCCCGCGGCTGATCCCCGAGCGGCTGGTAGGGCGCGACCAGCTTGAAGTCGGCCGGAGACAGGTCGCGCTCCAAGATCACGTGCGTGTCCGAACCGTGTAGGTGATCAGGACCGCCTTCTCGGGATCGCAGTGGGCCGTGAACTCGAACGTCCGGGAATCCTTCTTCTTGTACGGGAGGCTGGACTTCACGATCTCCCAGTCTCCCTCGGCGTGCTCGATCACCGTGACGTCGGCTGCCTCTTTACGATGGTTGGTGAGCGTGATCTCGTAGGAGGTCTCGACCACTCCCTTGCCGACGCGGGTTATGTCGGTCTGCTTCCGCTCGGCCGCGATGTCGAACGCGGAGCCCACGGTGATGCGAACGGTCTGGTTCTTCGGCGTATGCGGAATGCGGTCCTCTCCCACCAGCTCCAGCGAGCCGTCGGTGTCGCGCTGGAACACCCGCACCACGCCCCCGGGCAGCGGCATGCCCAGCCCGGACGCCGCGTCGTTCTGGAACTCGACCTTCACCTGGACCTGATTGCCGTCCATCGCGCCGTCGTAGCTGAATTTCCGGGCCGAGTGCACGCCCGAGGCGTGCATGAGCCCCACCTGCTTCACCTCGTTGTTCGCCAGCGTGGCCCGCTCCGGCATCTCGTAGAGATGGTACTCGGCGAATCCACGCTCCGCCAACTTCGCCGCCCCTACCGCCGCCATACGCAAGTCCTCGGCATACAGCATCGGCCTCTCCACCGGAGCCCGATGAACCGTCCCCGCGATGAGCTTGACCTTCGCGTTCTCGTAGGTCGCGCCCGAGTGGTTTTCGACCGACGCCCAGCCTTGAAGGTCCAGGCTGGAGCCGTTTTCTTCGAGCACCGCGACGTATTCCGCATGCCAGTTGATCCCGGCCGTCATGTAGGAGACCTCGAGGTCCCGCGCTCCGCCTTCGTCGGCATGGACCCGCCACACCAACGTCGGACGCGTGATCAACCCCTTCGGAAGCTCCTTCAGACCGACCTGGCGGACCTCGGCGCGGTTCAGGATCGAGAGGCTTCCATCCGCCTCGCGTATCACGAGGGAACCCGGGTCGAACGCGAGGAGGGATCCGCGTTTCACCTGGCCGTCCTTCGTGGCGGCGTCGATCGGCTGGTCCACGTACTTCTCGAGGAGCTTGTCGGTGTTCACCAGGTCGTAGCGATAGTCCTGGGAGAGGATTTCGACCTGGCTCTTCCCGAGGGGCCTCAGGTGAACCGACGTGGGATCGATCGAAGAGGCCACGTCGGTGAACTCGAGCTCGGAGACGCCGCCGGAGACGGAAAACTTCCGCCGGTCCTTCACCACGCCGAGATTCTCGTTGTACACCGTGACCGCCACGTCTCGCCCGGCGACGTCCGCGGACGTGGCCGCGGGCGCAGGCTTCGGAGCCGCCGCCTCCGCGTGTGCCGCGAAGGCGAGGAGACCGCAGATCAAGATCGCCCCCGCGACGCCGACGGCGAGGGCCAAGAGCACGTTTCGGGCTGTGAATCTCATCGCAACACCTCGAGGTTCCGCTCCAGCTTTTCCTTCGTGGCCCCGAGCGATTCCAGGCGCGTGCGCTCGCGGTCCACCACGTCTCTCTTCGCCTTGCCCAAGAAGTCCTCGTTCTGAAGCTTCCGCATCGATTGATCGAAATCCCGCATCACCTTGTCCAGCTCCTTCTCGAGCCGTCTCCGCTCGGTTTCCACATCGATCAACCCTTCGAGCGGAAGGAAGATCTCGTGGCTTCGCACGACCGTGGAGGCCGACACCGTGGGCTTCTTGATGCCGGGGCCCGCCTCCAGGGGCTCCGCCTTGCTCAGAAGCGCGATCAGATCCGCCTGCGCGCGGATCAGGTCGCCTTCCGGTCCAGTGGTCCGGATCAGCACGGCGGCCTTGCGCGCGGGAGGGATGTTCATTTCCGACCTGAGGTTCCGGATCGAGCCCACCACCTCTTTCATGAGCTCGATCTTGGCCTCGATCTCCTTGTTCGCCGCGCGTGGGGGGGCTGGCCACTCCGCCACGCACACGTCTCCTTCCGTGCCCGGGAGCGCGTGCCACAACTCCTCCGACATGAACGGCATGAAGGGATGCAGGAGGCGGAGCACCGTGCTGAACACGCGATGGATCGTGAACCGCACCGCCTGGGCGCCGGGCGCGTCCGGTCCTGCGTAGAGGCGCGGCTTCGCCATCTCGAGATACCAGTCGCAGAGCTCGCGCCACGTGAAGTCGTAGAGATCCTTCGCCGCGTCGCCGATCCGATAGGCCCTGAGATTCCGGGTCACCTGGCGGACCGTCGTGCCCATCATGCTCAGGATCCATTGGTCCGCGTCGGTCAGGAACGGACGCGCGGCCTGCTCGTCGGGTGTGTACTCTCGAAGGTACGGCGCCACGAGCCGGAACGCGTTCCAGAGCTTGTTCGCGAAATGGCGCCCCAGATCCACCCGCTCCTCGGAGAAGTGAATGTCCGAGCCCTGCGGGGAGAGCAGAAGCAGCGTGAGACGCAACGAGTCCGCGCCGTACTTCTCCGCGATCTCGATCGGGTCGGCGGAATTCCCCAGCGACTTGGACATCTTCCGTCCCTGCGCGTCCCGCACGATCCCGTGCAGGTACACCACCGAAAACGGCGCTAAGCCCTTGAACTCGTATCCGGCCATCACCATCCGCGCCACCCAGAAGAAGATGATGTCGGGACCGGTGATGAGGACGCTCGAGGGATAGAAGCGCCTGAGATCCTCCGTCTCCTCCGGCCAGCCGAGCGTGGAGAAAGGCCAGAGCCAGGAAGAAAACCAGGTGTCGAGCACGTCATCGTCCTGCGTGAGCTCCCCGCCGCCGCACTTCGGGCAGCGCGTGGGCGCTTCCACTTCCACGATCGTCTCGTTGCATTTGGCGCAGGTCCAGACCGGGATCCGGTGTCCCCACCAGAGCTGCCGCGAGATGCACCAGTCGCGAATCCCCTCCAGCCAGCGGATGTAGACCTTCTCCCAGCGGCGCGGGAGGATGGTCAGATCCCCTTTCTCGATCGCCTCGAGGGCCGGCTTGGCGAGCGGCTTCATGGACACGAACCACTGAAGCGAGAGATACGGCTCCACCACCGAGTCGCACCGCTGGCAATGGCCGATCGAATGACGGTGCGGCTCCACGCGGGCCAGGAGGCCGCGATCTTGGAGCGCCTCCACGATGCGCGCGCGCGCCTCCTCGCGGGTCAGCCCGCGGAAGTCCCCCGCGTTCTCGTTCATCTTGGCGCTCGGATCCATCACCACGATCGGCGCCAAGCCATGCCTCTGTCCCATCTCGAAATCGTTCGGGTCGTGCGCGGGCGTCACCTTCACCGCGCCCGTGCCGAATTTCGGATCGACCGTGTCGTCGAAGACGATTGGAATCTCGCGGCGGAGGAACGGCAGGATGGCCGACTTGCCCTTGAGCGGGGTGTAGCGCTTGTCCTTGGGATGCACCGCGATGGCCACGTCCCCCAGCATCGTCTCGGGACGCGTGGTCGCGACCACGATGTGCTTCTGCGTTCCCTTGATGGGATACATCAGGTGGTACAGCTTTCCGTCCGTCTCCTGATGATCCACTTCCTCGTCGGAGAGCGCGGTGAGGCAGCGCGGGCACCAGTTGATGATCCGGTTGCCGCGATAGATGAGCCCCTTCTTGTAGAGGCGCACGAACACCTCGCGCACGGCGCGCGAGAGCCCCTCGTCCATGGTGAAACGCTCCCGCGACCAGTCCACCGAGTCGCCGATGCGTCTCATCTGGGCCGTGATCCGCGCGTGGTAGTGCTCCTTCCACTTCCACACTTCCTGCAGGAAGGCCTCGCGCCCCAGGTCGTGGCGCGTCTTCCCCTCCGCGGCCAGCTTCCGCTCCACCACGTTCTGAGTGGCGATGCCGGCATGGTCGGTGCCCGGAAGCCAGAGGGTGGGCACCCCGGTCATGCGGTGCCAGCGGGTGAGCACGTCCTGGATCGTGTGGTTGAACGCGTGGCCGATGGTCAGGCTGCCGGTAACGTTCGGGGGCGGAATCAGGGTGACGAACGGCGGACCGTCCCCCTCGCGCGGGCGGAAATATCCGGCTTTCTCCCAGTGGTCGTACCAGCGACGCTCCACCTGGGAATGCTCGTAGATCTTCGAAAGCTCGGTATCACTCATCGTGGTCGGGTAGCCTCGGCGCGGAGTGGATGGGATTGCTGGGGTCGCGAAGATTGCCTAACTGACGCGATGCCAAGCGAATGAAGGCTATCATATCGCGACCCGCCGGTCAAACGCGCCCGTCCAGCGGGCCGCGCCCTGTCTGATGCCGCAAGGGCGGCCCCGGACTCAAGCCGCACCCCTCGCGTGCCGATATTTCCACGAGTCCGATTCGCGCGGCGTCGCCCGACGGCCGCGGAACCGATCCGGGGGGGTAACTCCAATGAGGAAAGTGATTTCTGCGGCGATCCTAATCGTCCTGTGCGGTGCTACAGCCGGCATCGCCGGGGCGCAGACCCTCGACGCCCGCCGTCTCGGCATGGGCGGGGTGCTGACGAGCGACGTGGGCGACCACACCGGCTCGAACATCGCCTTCCGCGCGGTGCCGAAGGGCACGGGCGGCTCGGGATCGATCCCGCTCCCCCTGGGCCTCATCCAGTACCTGAGCGATCACCCCACGTTCGACTCCAAGGATTCCACGTTCAACATCTACGAGATCGCGAACGTGTTCCTGAATCCCCCGCTCACGATCCAGATCCACAAGCCGAGCGACGTGTCGGGCGACATCGCCGTATTCGTGGCCCAGGACTCGTTGAAGGTGGACCTGGCCGACGTGAAGCGCGTGATCCCGGAGCACTCGATGAAGCAGGGCGGCGTGTACCACGTCGGCGGGATCGGGAAGAGCTTCGGCAAGATGTTCTTCCAAGTCTCGCCGCTCATCCACCTCCGGAACGAGCTCACGCTGAGCGACCCGCTTCGAGACGCGCTCAAGGACGCGGTTCCCTTCACCGGCAACACCCGGTACGGAGCGACGGACGAGGGACGCGCGCAGGCGGCCATTTCCTTCCAGGCGGGCTACGCGCTCCGCGCGCTCCACAGCGCTTCGGCGGGCGAGAAGGACTCCCCGGATCCACGGAGGAACGGCTCGACCGCCCTCTACCTGGGCGCCGCTCCCAAGTATCTGCTCGGTCTCGCCTACGGCGACGTCCACGCGATCGGCGGGGTCACGACCGGCGACACGCTCTTCGCCGGCAGCAACCCGGTCACGATCGACATGGACACCGAGACGCGCAACGCGAGCGTGGGAGGGGACGGCGGCACCGGGA
Source organism: Candidatus Eiseniibacteriota bacterium (assembly GCA_041486775.1). GTDB lineage: Bacteria > Eisenbacteria > RBG-16-71-46 > SZUA-252 > SZUA-252 > WS-7. The sequence goes on from JBGPMB010000076.1 coordinate 6,735, forward strand.
CCGGATTCGGATCCGACCTGGGGGCGGTGCTCTACTTCTCGAACTTCGAGCTCGGCCTCGGGCTGAACGACTTCGGCAGCCAGATCAAATGGAATACCACGGTGCGGCGGCACATCTACGACGACGTGACGAACCAGTTCACCACCACCGTCGTCGCCAGGGATGAGGAGTTCACGAGCCGAATCCCGGTCACCACGACCGTGAACGTGGCCAAGCGGATCGGGCGCACGACCTTGGCCGCCGACGTCGTCCGCGGAGATCTGCGCACCACGATGCACGCGGGCGCCGAGCTCTGGTTCGGGATGTTCGCGCTGCGAAGCGGCTTCTACCGCGATCAGAACAAGATGATGCAGTACGCGGGAGGCGGAGGCTACCGGTTCGGGAAGCTGGGCTTGGACCTCGCCATCGCGACCAACAGCCGCAACATCGAACGCGAACGCGGAGCGGAGCTTTCCGCCTCGCTCTCTCTGTACTAGGAGGCATGACCGTGCGCCGACTGATCCCGATCGCGCTCTTCCTGCCGCTCCTCGTGGGCTGCGGCAACCGGAACCTGATTCTCACGGTCGACATCCTGAGCTTCATGGATCCATCGACCCGCGTCGTCGATTACGGGCCCATTCCTTCGGGCTTTCCCAACGATACGATCGAAGTGTTCTCGGACAGCTTGAATCTCCTGCAGGGGGTCGGCGACGTCACGCGGGTCGCGTCGGCGAGCCTGGACATCGCGGCGTCCTTCGACAACACCAGCGGGGCCGCCACCGGGGACGTTCTGATCTATTTCGCGGCGGCCGACTCGGCGACGCCCTTCACCACGACGCCTGTGGCGGACGTGCCGTTTACGCTTCTATCCGGGCAGGTCACGAACGTGAGCACCCACATCGACGCCTCACCGGCGCTGGCCGAGGTCCTGACGCACGACCGGGCTCTGGTGGGATTGCGTCTCATCTTCAACGGCACGAGCTTCCCGATCCAGGGCACCGAGACTCTGACCAAGCTTCAGGCTACGGTCGTGATGAAGAAGGACCTGTAGCGGAGAGTTTGCGCTTCGCCTCAGCCAGACCGCGGATGCTGTTCTTCCGGCCGGGAGATGATTTCAGCACGTCCTCGTAAGCCGAGACCGCGTCCTGGTCCTTCCCCAGGTCCACCAGCAGATCCGCGAGCTGCTCCCGAGCGGGAAGCATCGCGCCCGGCGTCACGGGGTTCTTGTCGATCGAATCCTCGAGATCGGCCGCCGAGCGCAATTGGGTGACAGCCTCCTCGTCCCGTTTCTCGGCCCGCGCGATCCACCCTTTCACCTCGCGCCGCTCTACTTCCACCTGGTCCGCCCAGTTGTACCCGTCCTTGATACCCGCCAGGGACTGATAGAGCGTATCGAGACGCGCGAGCGCCTCCCGGGATTCCGGCACGTTCCCCGAGCGGGCCGCTCCGATGCCCCGCGCCGTGTGGGTCAGCGCCTCGGCCCAGGGAAACTTGCTCCAGGAGAACCAGGCGGGCGCGACCGTGAGCTTGGCCGCCTCGCCCCAGCGGTGCCGCTCGAGTGCGTAGCGCGCCGGAACCGCCGCGAACGCATAGGCCGCCGACGGCGTCTCCTGGTTCACGTTGGGAACCGCGTGGAGCGCGTTCAGGATGGCCCGGGCGTTGGCGTCCCGGCCAAGCTGGAGATACGCGTAGGCGAGGTAGTCCATCTCATGGAGCTCCTCGAAGTACGTCACGCCGGGGTGGGTCTTGGCCATGAGGGCCCGGGCCGCCCTCCCGGCAGCGAGATTGGACTGGATGGATTCATCCCAGAGGCCGAGCCGCGTGAAGATGTGGGACGGCATGTGCTGGGCGTGCGGCGCGGACGGCGCGATCTTCGCGTACGCGCGGGCCGCGGGGAGGGCCAGCTCGGCGAGCCCCGGGTAGTCCAGGCTGTGAATCAGATAGTGGGCCACCCCGGGATGATCGGGTGCTTTGGGGAGAACCGAATTCAGGAGTGCCGCGGCCTTCTTTTGCATCGCGTACGTCTTGTCGGTCGTGGGCGCGTTGCCCAGGATGGACAGGGCGTAGAAGATCGTCCCCTCCATGTCGCCGGGGAGGCGCTGGTGGAGATCCTCCATGGCCTTCTCGTACGCCACCCGCCTCGTGGGCGCGTCCACGTGGTCCGCGTCCTTGTAGTAGGTCGCGATGGCGGCGATGTAGCTCTGCTCGCGATCGGTCTTCCCTCCGATCTGGACGGCGGTCTCGATGGCCTGGCGCCCCCGGTCGAAATCGGCTTGGGTGGTCGGCCCCCAGATGGGGTGGTAGTTGCACATGGCGATTCCCCAGAGCGCCATGGCGCACTTCGGGTCTCGATCGGCGATCGTCCGGAACCCGTGCTCCGCCTGCTCGTACTCGAACGAATGGAGCAGAGCGACCGCGCGATCGAAATCCTTCTGGGTATTGGGATCGGCGGAGATGGGGAAATGGACGCTTCCCAATTTCTCGACGGGCACCGCCTCGTGGACGTGATCCTCGTGGGCGAGGGCGGGTGTGGCGCGACCGAGGAGGAAGAGCGCTGACAGGGCGGCGGTGGCGAGGACGATCCGTTTCATCAGTGCCTCCACGTTGCTTGACGGCAGGGGTTCGTAGGCCAGAGGAGGGTACCAGGCCCGTTCCCTGTTGTCAGCGGGGGCCCGCCCCGATACCATCGTCGCTTGCCCATGGACACGCTCACGAATTCGGCGCGCCAAGCGCTGCCTCCCCGTACTGAGATCCTGGTCCTCCTCCACGAGCACACGGAGACGCCGGGCCTGCGGAAGCACGCGCTCGCCGTGGAGGCCGCCCTGCGGGCGTACGCCGGCCGCTTCGGCGAAGACCCCGATCTCTGGGGCGCCACGGGGCTGATACACGACTTCGATTACGACAAGCATCCCACTCCCGAAGAGCATCCGCGCTTCGGTTGCGCGATTTTGGCGGAGCGCGGGTACCCCGAGGCGATGATCGAGGCGATCCTGGGGCACGCGGCCTACACCGGCACGCCGCGCGTGACTCCGCTGGCCAAGGCGCTCTTCGCGTCGGACGAGCTGTGCGGCATGATCACCGCCACGGCCCTCGTGCAGCCGGGCAAGACGCTCGCCGAGGTCACGCCGGACTCCGTGCTCCGGAAGATGAAGTCGAAGAGCTTCGCGCGCTCCGTGAATCGCGACGAGATCGAGCTGGGCGCGCGCGAGCTGGGCATCCCCCTGGAGGAGCACGTCGCCTTCGTGCTCGCGGCGCTGCAGGCGGAAGCGGGAGCGCTGGGGCTATGAGCCCGAGGCGACGCGGGCGAGGCGGATCGCGCGGAGGACGGGGCCGCCGTCCGGGCGCCGTGGCCCCGCCGCAGGGCGAGATCGCGACGCCCGCGCAGCGGCCCCCCGCGCGGGATCGCATGCCCGAGCCGCCGGACGACGACGAGGCGCTCCTCGAGGAAGAGATCCAAGCGCACAACGAGATCGCCGCCGACGCGAAGAGCCCCCCGGGCGCGGGACCCGCGGCGGTCGCCGCCTTCACTACCTTTCTGCGCGCCCTGGGCATCGATCCAAGGCGCGACCCCGAATACACCGTCACCGCTCAGCTCACCGCCGACTTCCTCGCCGAGCGCACCGCCGCGCTCCGGCGCGAGCCGAGCCCCATCCGCCCGTCCCGCTATCGCGGCAGCCCGGGCGAAACGGTCCGGCTCGAGCGCATCCCGGTCTACGGCATGTGCCCGCATCACCTGGTCCCCTACTTCGGGGCGGTCTCCGTGAGCTATGTGCCGACCGACCGGATCTGCGGCATCGGCGCCATCGCGCGACTCGTGCGCGAGGTCTCCTGCGTTCCTCGATTGCAAGAGAGCCTCACCCAGGCGCTGGCCGATGCGATCGAGCGCGACCTCGAGCCCGCCTCGGTCGAAATAACCGTGCGCGCGCGGCATCTCTGCCTCGAAATGCGCGGAGTCGAGCAGAAGGCGCTCTTCGTGACCGAGGCCCGCCGGAGCGGCGCGCCTGCTTCCAAGCAGAGGCCCGAGGGCCGCCGGTAGCGTGCCCTCGGTTTCGATCGTCCTGCCCACCCGCAATCGCCCGAGCGAGCTTGGCCAGGCCCTGGAGCGCGTGGCGTCGCAGACCCACCCCGAGCTGGAGCTGGTCCTGGTCCGGGACGGAGGGTTGCCCCTGGACGAGCGCGCGATGGAGCAGCTGAAGCGCCTGGAGTTTCCCGCGCAGGGCCTCGAGCACGACGACCCTCCGCACGGTCTCGCCGCGTCGCGCAATCGCGGTATCGACGCCTCGCGCGGGGACGCGGTCGCCTTGCTGGACGACGATGATCTCTGGGAGCCCGGTCACGTGGCGCGCCTCGCGACGGCGCTGGACCGCGATCCCGAGATCGACGTCGCCTACACGGACGCGTGGGTCCTGGACGAAGCGAGCGGGCAGCGCCGCACCCTGGCGCACGAGTTCGACCTCGAAGTCTTCGGGCGGGACAGCTTCATCCCGCCGAGCGCGATCCTCGCGCGGAGGCGCGCGTTCGAGCGCTTCGGACTCTTCGACACCGAGCTTCCCTACTCCGAGGACTGGGATTGGCTCATGCGCGTGGCGATCGGACGCGGTCGCATCGCCCGTGTCCCGGGCACCTCGGTCACCATCCGGATCCATCCGGGCGGGATGAGCCAGCTGGACGATCCCGCGCGCCTGGCCGAGCGCCAACGCTGCCTGGACCTGATCTCGAGCCGCTACGGCCTCGCCCCCATCCAGCCCAAGACGTTCTGGGAAGTAGCGGAGACTGTGAGCCCGGGCCTATGCCGCGGACCGAACGAGTCGACGCGCTGATCCTGGGCGGCGGCATGGCCGGACTCACGGCCGCGCTGACGCTCCAGGGATTCGGGCTCGATACCGTCGTGGTCGAGGAGGCGAGGAGCCCGGGCGGCCAGCTTCACGAGATCCACGCCCCGATCACCGACCACCCCTTCGCGTTCGGCAGCGACGGAGCGCGCTTCGCCTCCATCGTGCTCGAGACGGCGAGACGCGCCCAGCTTTCGATCCTCGTGGGCTCCCCCGTCACGCGGGTAACCGCGCGCACGCATGCCCTCGCGCTCGGGAGAGAGAGATTTCACGCGCGCACCCTTCTGATCGCGACGGGATTGAAGCGCCGGCAGCTCGGCGTCCCCGGCGAGCGCGAGCTTCTGGGCCGCGGCGTGAGCTACTCCGCGAATCGGGACCGAACGGTGTACGCGGGTAAGCCGGTCGTTGTGATCGGGGGAGGCACCGGCGCCGTGGAAGACGCCCTTCTCTGCGCCGAGGTGGGCTGCCAGGTCACGCTCCTCCACCGTTCGGCGCGGTTTTTTCGCGCCCGGACCGATTTTCTCGCGCGTGCGCGCCAGGACCTCGGCATCAAAATCGTCCTCAACGCGGCGGTCCGGCGGATCGTCGGCAAGGACGGTGTCGAGGCGGTCGAGTATCGGATGAATGGTTCTCGGGTCACCCGCACCCTGAAAGCCGACGGCGTGTTCGTGCGGATCGGCTGGGAGCCGAGGACCGAGCTTCTGCGCGGGCAGCTCAGGCTGGACCGCGCGGGTTACATACGCGTGAGCCCCGGCGGAGCCACGGCGCTTCCCGGCGTCTACGCGGCCGGCGACGTCTGCTCGCCCCGCTGCCCCACGATCGCGAACGCCGCGGGCCAGGGCGCGGCCGCGGCCTGGGAGATGGCGCGCGCCCTCGGCAGGCTGCGGGATTGAGCGCTTGACGCCTCGCGCACGTCGCGCGACTCTGCGCATTCCATGACCCTCACCCCCGGCGCGAAACTAGGCCCCTACGAAATCACCTCCGCGCTCGGCGCGGGCGGCATGGGCGAGGTCTACCGCGCGCGCGACCCGCGCATCGGCCGCGACGTCGCGATCAAAGTGCTCCCGACGGCATTCTCGCAGGATCCCGAGCGTCTGCGCCGGTTCGAGCAGGAGGCGCGCTCCGCGGGAAAGATCAACCATCCCAACATCCTCGCGATCTACGACATCGGGACGCACGACGGCGCGCCCTATCTGGTCTCGGAGCTTCTCGAGGGCGAGACGCTGCGGGACCGTCTCAAGGTCGGCGCGATTCCTCCCCGCAAGGCCATCGAGATCGGCGCCCAGATCGCGCATGGTCTCGCGGCGGCCCACGAGCACGGCAT
>JBGPMB010000077.1:0-12151 GCA_041486775.1 Candidatus Eiseniibacteriota bacterium
ACTGCTCGAGGCGGATCTGGATCGAGGTAACTCCAAGCGGGAAAACAACGGTGCTCATGAGGGGGAGCACCGGCATGACCGGGGGCACGTCGCATTCGAGCATCCGGCCGATCTCGGACATCGGTCGCTTGCTCATCCGGGGCGATCCTTTCCGAGGAAGGGGGCGAGGGCGAGGGGACGAAAACCTACGGTATCACAGCTTCCCGCCCGCTGGCCAGTTCGCCCCCCCAAGCCCCCCCCAAAAACGAAGGGCCACCAGGGGAAGCTCAACTGATGGCCCATCGATCTTTCGCCTACTCCGGTGTCGCAGGAGTTCGCCCTACCTGCGCCCGGTACTTCTTCTGCTTACCAGCCGGCCTTTCCGCCCGGGGGCGGGAGAGTCGTCGCTGCCGCCACGATGAACAGGATCAACAGATGGGCCACTTGATCTCACCTCCTTCCGATTGCTTCTTCGTTTGCCGTGAACCTTGGAGTGTCTGTTCGTTGCCCCGACTTACCAGCCAGCCTTGCCACCCGGGTGGATGATTCCTGCGAACGCTACGAGCACGAGAACCGAGAGAAGAGCTGCCATCACACACCTCACTTTGTCTTGGGTTGCCGTTTCCTTCTGCTTTCCGCTCCACCGACGCCAGGACGTAAGAGCAGTCGCCGTGCCATTTGCAATTCTCGCGCGAATATAGGCTGTAAGTGTTTGGGTTATATTTAGATACGAAGCGTGCGATTTGCCGTGCGGAGAAGACGCGGGAGGCACCAAAATGACAACTAAATGCGACTATTTTGGAAATGTTCGGTAATGCCAAGCGGTACAGCTGGTTAATTATGTCGCGTTGACTTGACTGCGGGTGTCCGTGGCGGTTGTCTTGGACTCGGCCCGATGCTGCCCCTGTTCGGGGAGGAAGATGCGGAACGTGCTCCCGGACCCTACCCTGCTCTCCACCCGGATCGAGCCCCCGTGCGCCTCGACGATGCCCCGCGCGATGGACAGGCCCAGCCCGAGACCGGAAGAGTTGAACTCGGCGGTGCCCGAGGAGTGGAGATTGATGTCCTTGAGCTCGACCAGCTTCGCGAAGATCCGCTCCTGGTCCTCCTCGCGGATACCGATCCCGTTGTCGCTCACCGAGATCTCGATCCCGCCCTCGACCCGGCTCGCGCTGAGCTCGATCTGGCCCCCGTCCGGAGTGAAGCGCACCGCGTTCATCGCGACGTTCAGGATGGCCTGCCCGAGATAATCCCGGTCCACCCGCGGGTGGATGAGCCCCGATTCCACGCCGATCGACATCTGCTGGTCGCGCTGCGAGACGAAGGGGGCAATCTGAACCGCGATCTCCTCGAGGACCTCGCCGAGGTCACACGGGGCGAACTTGGCCGGAAGCTGGTTCCGGTCGATGAGCGACATGTCGGTCAGGTCCCGGGCCAGCCGGGTCAGTGTGGCGGTCCCGCGGCGGATGGCCGCCAGCCCTTCGCGCTGCAGGGAGGTGACCTCGCCCAGCGAACCCTCCCCCATCATGTCCGCGTACGCGCGGATCATGGTCACCGGGGTGACGATCTCGTGGGAGGCGATCGCGATGAAATTGGACTTCATGCGGTCGATCTCGCCCAGGCGCTCGATCTCGCTGCGCTGGGCGGCGCGCATCGCCTCGAAGTCTTCGGCGAGGCGCCCCATTTCGTCTCTCGAGCGCACATTCAACGGGAAGTCGTAGTTCCCGACGCGCATCTCGTTGGCGGCCTGGACCAGACGCCGGATGGGCCGGGTCACACCCGCCGCCACGCCGAGGCCGAGCAGGATGGCCAGCACAGCGGCCGCGGCCCCCGCCGTAAGAAGGTCCGCGCCGATTCGGCGCACCACCACGGTCTCCTGGTCGAGCGAGCGAAGAAGCAGGTATCCCAGGCGTCCGCCGATCTCCGGGCCGCGCACTTCTCCGCGCAGCGCGAGGAACCGCTCGCCGAGGACGGGCAGGACCTCCAGGGTCGTGCCCGCGTTCGGGCTCCCGGCTCGCCACGCGCGGATCTTCTCCGCGAGAATCGACCGCATCGAGGACGCGGGAATGGTGCTCGAGGTGATCTCGCCGTCCACCGTGAATACCACGTCGCTCCGCGTCGTCTCCTTGAGCGCCAGCGCCAGCGCCGCGTCCACGCTCTTGCCCAGCGTGAGGGTTCCGACCAGCGTCCCGCCCACGACGATCGGGACCACCGCCACGCGGTAGGCTTTCCGCCCCTCCATGACGTACCCGCTCACGGTCCGCCTCGCGAGCGCCTCCCGGATCAGATTCGACCCGGAGATGTCGATGCCGTAGTCGCCGGGGCGGCCCGCGCGCACCAGCACCACGCCGTGCTCGTCGGTGACATCGAAGATCGGCGCGTCGGCGTCGCGCTGGAAGTCGGCGGCCACGCCCGCGAGCGTCTCGTGGAAATCTCCTATGGCCCGCTCCGAGCGCGGAAGCGTGAGCATGGCGAAGAACTTGGGATCCCGCGCCACCACGGTCCCGATCCGTTTCAGCTCCTCGCCCTGGTGCACCATCTGCTTCTCGAAGGAGAGGGCCGCGCGCGAAAGATCCGCGGTGACGGTCCTATTCTGCTGGGCGGCGACGCGGAAATTGACCGTGAGAAGGGCCGCCACGAGGACCGCGAGAATGGGAAGCGAGGTGGTCGCCGCTATCTTCGCGGCGAGCGTGACACGGGGCCAGGGAAGCCGCGGGGGCTTCATGGCATGAGGGTCGGGACGGTGGCTCCGCCGCGCGGGGGAACCTCGACCGTCGCGGATCGCTCCCCCGAGGGCAGCCAGACCTTGATGGTGTGCGTGCCCGGCGCCACGTCGTCGATGCGGAAGCGGCCGCTCGGCCCGACCATGCCGAATTGCCGGCTCGGCGCGACGACGATGTCGCCGCGCATGTCGGAATGGATGTCGCAGTAGACCTGGACCGCCCCAGGCTTCACGAACGTCACGCTCCGCGACTTCCCTTTCGGATACCGCCCCAGATCGAACTTCTTCGGCGGCGAGTAGGAGAAGATGTTGTGATACACGTTGTCGCTGTTGTGAAACTCCACCGTCTGCCCCGCCACGATCGCCAGGATCCGCGGCACGAACTTCTGCCCGAGCTGATCCATGCGCGCCGGAGCGGGGGCGGGCCCGGTCTCGGGAGCCGCGTCGGAGATCCACGCCACGCCGTACGTCGTATCCACCGCCGCCGCGTCGGCCGCATTCTTGTTGGCCGCGCTGATCTGGCCGACGTAGGGATTGGGCTTGGATCTGTCGTGGATCGCCAGATCGGCGGAACCCAGCGCGACCGACCCCTGGACGGAGCCCGCGAAGGCGTGCGGCGCCCCCAGAGGTGCGAGAGCCGCGATGGCGAAGAAGGAGAAGAGGGCCCGGGGGCGGATCCGCATCAGAACACGACCGAGAGCTGGGCCGCGGCCAAGGCGCGAACGACCGCCGGGCTCGTGCTCACCTGCGACTCCTGGTGCACGAGCTTCGCGACGAGGCGGGTCGAGGGCTTGAACCCGATCCCGAATTCCCGTTTCCAGATGTTCGCGTCCCACCCGGCGACCCCACCCGCGGCGAGCGCGACGTCGCTGAAGACCATCCGGTCGAAGCGGGCCGCCACGTACCACCCGGGAAGCACGGTCCACTTGCCCTCGACGTACCAGGCCCTGAGATCCAGATTCCCCACGAACGGGGACTCGAACCGGCTGTAGACGTACTCCGAGTAGAGAACGCCGTGGCTGTGGGAAAGCTCCAAGTCCGCGGCCGCGACCTTCTGCATGTATTCATCCACCGTGTGCCCCGGGAGCAGGTCCTCCGTCACTTCCGCGTCCAGATAGGGACCCCGCGATCCCGAGACCCCGGCCCTCATCCAGGGAGCGGGCACGAAGCCGACGCGGGCCAGGACCTGCTTTCCATCGTTGTTGTCGTTCATCATCGGAGCGCCGGCCGTGCCGTTCGTCACGCCCATCGCGAATTCGAGCGGGGCCACGGTTCCCAGCACGACGGCACCGAAATCCCAGCAGTTCTCGTAGAGGACGGGGAGCGCGCGCCCGCCCGTGTAGCCGACACCCGTGAGACCCCCGGTCAGGTAGCTGGTGGCGTAGCCGCGCCCGCGGTTCGCCACGATGTCATCCCCGCGGACGGGCACCTGATCTTCGCGCACGTCGGTGTGGTACTCGTACACCAGCGGCGCGCCGATCAGGTTGTTCTTGGGCGCGTACGACCGGTTCGGGAACGCGCCCAGGTGGAGCGGAATCTTGCCCGCCTCGAGATGGATGTCGCGGCCCTTGGGATCCGAGAGGCGCACGAACGCGCCGAAGAGCCGCGCGCCCTTGGACGAGCCGTCGTCGTAGATGAATTCCGTGAAGGCGTGCACGTGCTCCTGGATGGGAGCGTCCGCGAAGAGCCGGACCCGGGCGGTGTGGAACGGGTTCTCGCCGTAGTTCTGGGTGTTGACCCCGTCCTGGTCGCTCCGGCTCTCGCCCACCAGGTCGAGGTTGCCCGAGACGTTCACCGGTCCGGTATCGCCGCGGGCGGCGAAGCCGAGCGAGAACGCGAGGGCCAGGGCCGTGATCGCCCCGCGCGCAACGCCCCTGCTCGAGCTTCTCAACATCCCTGCCGGACCCACGAGCGCTCCTCCGAACGGACTCCACGGGCCAAGGCGGCCTTCCTGGACGTCGGAAGGCCCCCAACCCCCATCTCAGCGCACATTTCGGCCATTTCGCGCATGATCGTGAGCGGAAACGATGGTGTAGACTGAGCGGATGGAATCGCGTGAGCTAAGCCCTGCAGGGATTTCGGCGGCCCCAGGCCCTGAAACAGCGCCCCTTCGCAAGGGGCAAGTCCTGGAATTGGAGATCACGGACCTGGCCTACGGGGGGAAGGCCCTGGCCAAGGTCCAGGGGCTCGTGGTCTTCGTGGAGAACGCCCTGCCCGGGGACCGGGTGCTGGCCACGATCTACCGCCGGCGACGTCAGTACGCGGAGGCTCGGGCCCAGCGGATCCTGGTCCCCTCTCGCTCCCGGGTGGCCGCCTCCTGCACGCACGTCCCCATTTGCGGCGGGTGCCGCTTCCAGGATTTTGACTACACGGAGCAGCTCCGGCACAAGCACACCCAGGTGGAGGATTGTCTGACGCATCTCGGGCGGCTTCGCGCGCCGGTCCGGCCGGTCCTGCCCGCTCCGAAGCTCTTTCACTACCGGAACAAGATGGAATACTCCTTCGGGCGCGACGCGACCGGGCAGCTCACTCTCGGGCTCCACCAGCGCGGATTCTTCGACCGGCCCTTCGATCTCGAGCGCTGCTTCATCGCGACGCCGGTCTCGAGCGAGATCGTCGCCTTCACGCGCGCCTTCGCGCGGCGTGAATCGCTTCCCGCCTACGATCTGAAGCGGCACACGGGCCTTCTCCGCTTTCTCGTCGTTCGCGAGGGCATCCGAACCGGAGAGGTCATGGTGAACATCGTCGCGAGCGAGCCGCACGAAGCGCTCACGCGACTGGCAGCCGACTTGCGGAAGGCCTTCCCCGCGGTGGCGAGCGTGGTGCTGAACCTCACACGCCGGAAAGCCCAGGTCGCGGTCGGCGAGGAGGAACGCCTGCTCGCCGGAAAACCCACGATCTTGGAGCGTCTCGGAGATCTCACGTTCGAGATCTCCTCCAATTCATTCTTCCAGACCAACACGGAGCAGGCGGATCGGCTCCTGACGGTGGCCCTCGAGGCTCTGGCGCTCACGGGATCCGAACGCGTTCTCGACGTCTACGCGGGCACGGGAACGTTCACGCTCCCCATCGCACGGCGCGCCTCGGAGGCGATCGGAATCGAGTCCTCGGAGATCGCGGTGCGCGACGCGGAGCGGAACGCGACCCGAAACGAGATCACGAACGCCCTGTTCTGGCGGGGCGAGGCGCTGGAGGTGCTGCGCGACCGGCTGGGCCTGGGCGATCGCCCTTCCACGACACCCGTCGCGAGGCCGGTGATCGACGCGGTGCTGGTCGATCCGCCGCGCGCCGGGCTCCACGCCGGAGTCCTGAGCAGGCTGGTGCATCTCGGCGCCCCGAGGCTCGTCTACATTTCGTGCAATCCGAGCACCCTGGGACGCGACCTGGGACTCTTCTGCGAATCCCGCTACGAGGTTGAATGGATCCAGCCGGTCGACATGTTCCCGCACACGCCCCACATCGAGTGCGTGGCCGCGCTCCGGAGGGTGGATTGAGAAGTCGATCGAGCGCGCGGGAAGGGGTCCGTGCGCGCGCGCGCGCGGAGACCGCGGCTTTGGGTCCGGCCACCGCGGCCCCGGGCGGCGAGGTGACCGAGGCCGTGCTCCGGAACGGTCTCAAGGTCCTGGTCCAGGAGGTGCGCGTCGCGCCCGTCGTCTCCTTCATGGTCTGGTACAAGGTCGGCTCCCGGAACGAGACCTCGGGCATGACGGGGATCTCGCATCTGCTCGAGCACATGATGTTCAAGGGAACGCCGAAATACGGAAAGGGCGAGATCGCGCGCGTGCTGCAGCGGAACGGCGCCTCGTTCAACGCGGGCACGTCGATCGACTACACCAACTACTACGAAGTGCTGGCGTCGGACCGGCTCGAGCTGGCGATGGAGATCGAGGCCGATCGCATGGCCAACGCGCTCATCCCCGAGGAGGAGCATCGGCTCGAGATGACCGTGGTGCGCTCGGAGCTCGAGCGAAACGAGGACAACCCGCATCGGGCCCTCTACACCGAGATTCTCGCGCACGCCTTCAAGGCGCATCCCTACCATTGGCCGACGATCGGATGGAGAAGCGACGTCGAGGCCATCCGCACCGAGCAGATCCGCGATTACTACAAGCGGCACTACATGCCGAACAACGCCACCGCGGTCGTCGTGGGCGACGTGGATGCCGGGCGGGCGCTCCAGCTGGTGGAACGGCACTTCGGCTCGATCGCCCCCGGAGTTCTGCCCGACCCGGTGGTAACGGTCGAGCCGCCGCAGCAGGGAGAGCGCCGCTTCAAGCTCCGAAAGCCCGGCGACACGCGGTACCTCATGATCGCCTATCCCATCCCCGCGCTGGTCCATGCCGACAACTACGCGCTCGACGTGATGGGGATGATCCTGGGCCACGGCAAGGTGTCGCGGCTCTACCAGTCCCTGGTGGAAGGCAAGCTCGCGACCGAGGCGGACGCCCAGAACGAGACCGCACGCGATCCCTCTCTCTTCATCGCCCAGGCGACCGCGGCCCCGGGTGTCACCCTCGAGGCCCTCGAAACGGCATTCTTCCGCGAGGCGGACCGGCTGAAAGAGGAGCCGCCCACGCCGATCGAGTTGGGCCGCGCCCGGAAGCAGCTCCAGGCGTCGTTCATCTATTCGAAGGACTCCATCCGGAGCCTGGCGCAGCAACTGGGGTACTACGAGACCGTGGGGTCCCACCGGTATCTCGAAAGCTATCTGGACAGGATCGCGGCCGTCACCCGCGAGGACGTGTCCCGAGTGGCGCGCGCGTATCTCTCCGAGGACGCGCGGACCGTCGGTCACTATGAGCCGGTGCATGAATAGGGGTACTGCGGCCACAGCCGTCCGCCCGCCGGCGGCCAGCCCCGCCAGGGCCGAGCTGCCGAACGGCCTCGTCGTCATCTTCCACGAGAACCACGCCAACCCGACCGTGGCGATCCATGGGCTCGTGAAGGCCGGGGCCATGTTCGATCCTCCCCTCCTTTCGGGACTCTCGGGATTCGTAGCCTCCATGCTGGACCGGGGCACGAGCCATCGCACCGCCTTCCAGCAGGCCGAAGCGCTGGAGAGCCTGGGCGCGAGCCTGCACTTCGAATCCGGCCCCGAGGCGACCACGTTTTCGGGAAACACGCTCTCCGAGGATCTCGGCTCGGTCCTCGACGTTCTGGCCGACGCGCTCCGGAATCCCGCGTTCACGCAGGACCAGATCGGAAAGGCGCGCGACGAGCTCCTGGTGCGCGTGAAGATCTCCAACGAGAACACCGCCTACGTCGCGTCCCGGGTGGCCAACGAGATGCTCTATCCGCCTGAGCACCCGTACCACCGACCGTCCATCGGCACCGAAGCGTCCCTCGCCGCGGTGACCCGCGATGATCTGGCCGCGTTTCACGCCGCGCACTACGGGCCCAATACCACGATCCTGGCCCTGGCGGGAGACGTGGATCCCGTGTCCACGCTGGAGCAGGTGCGGCGCTCGTTCGGGGAATGGCCGAAGCTCGCGCGTCCCCACCCGTTCGTGGTCCCTGCCTCGCCGGCGTCCGCCCGCCTGGAGCGGCGGGTCGTGCGCATGAAAGGGAAATCCCAGGTAGACGTGGTCGTAGCGCTCCCGGGAATCTCGCGGACCGATCCCGACTACTATGCCGCCATGATCGCGAATTTCGTCCTGGGCGGCGGCTCCCTGTCGAGCCGCCTCATGGACAACCTCCGCGACAAGCAGGGTCTGGTGTACGGCGTGTATTCGAACATGAACGCCGGCGTAGGCGCGGGACCGATCCAGATTCGAGCCGGAACGAACCCCGCGAAGGCCGACCACACGGCCGAGGAGATTCTGAGCCAGGTGAGTCTCATCCACGCGGAGGGACCCACCGAGGCCGAGCTGGGCGAGGCCGTGAGCTACCTCACCGGGGTCTTCCCCGTGCGGCTCGAGACGAACGCGGGAGTGGCGGCCCAGATCCTGGGCGCCGAGCTCTACGGCTTGGGCCTCGACTACATCGCGCGCTACCCGGCCATCATCCGGGGCGTCTCCCTCGAGGCCACCCGCGCGGCCGCGCGGAAATACTTGAGCCCGTCGGCCCATGCGCTCGCGATCGCGGGAAGCTACCCCGAGGCCGAACCCCAGGGCGCGGGACGATGAGGGCGCTCGCGGTCTTCGTCCTCCTCGCGGCACTCCTTCCCCCGCCCGCGCAGGCCAGGCGCATCTTCGTGCCGCGGCAGCACCGGCGTCTGCAGGCCGCCATCAACGCCGCGGCCGAGGGAGACACGATCTGGGTCGGGCCCGGCATCTACTACGGGCCCTTCGTGCTCAAGAAGCGGCTCGTGCTCTTCGGCGAGGGAGGCCCCGAGAAGACGGTTCTCGACGGGCGCGACACCACCCGCGTCCTCCACGTCGAGGGAGTGTCGCGCGCCTCGATCCTGGGATTCCGCATCCAGAACGGAAAGGCGCCGGGCGGCAGCGGAATCTATTGCCTGCGGGACACGGCCCTCACGTTCGGAAGCTGCGAGGTGCGTGGAAACTGGGAAGCGGGTGTCGCCATCTGGCAGTGCGGCATGATCCAGTTCGCCGACGACGAGATCTCCGGCAACCACGGGAGCGGGTTGACCGCGAGCGATTCGAAGGTGTACTTCCTTCGCGTGAATTTCCGCGACAACCACGCTCCCACCGGGGGCGCCGTATCGCTGGTCAACTCCGAGATCTACATCGCGAAGGACTGCTCGTTCGAATCGAACCGCGCGGACGGCGGGACCGGGGGAGCAATCTTCGGAGAATCCTCGACGATCCACCTCGTGAACTGCTTCTTCCGGGAAAACACCGCCGCGTCCGGCGGGGGCGCCATCTCGGCCATGGACAGCTCCGATGTGCGCATCCGGACCACGAGGTTCACGAGGAACCGCTCCGCTTCCGGAGGCGCGGTCCTCACCGACCGCTCCTACCTCGACATCCAGCTCTCCATCTTCGACAAGAACCGCTCTACCGCGGCGGGGGCCGCGGTCCAGATCCTCGGCCGGCGCACGCCGGGCGTGAACCCGATCCTCTACAACAACACCTTCTATCGGAATGGCGTGGACGCCGAGGACGGAGAGGGTGCGGCGGTGTTCGCGGATCAGGTATCCCCGGAAGTCACCCGGAACATCTTCGTCGTCGATAGCACGGCGAAGAACAAGGCCGTGATCGACATGAGGGGCGCGGCCCGCTACGAGTGCAATCTCATCTACACGATGGATGGCTCGAGCCCGGCGGCGACGGCGAACACCATCACCGGAAATCCGGCCTTCTGCGACGCGGAGAAAGGGGATTTCCACGTCCACGACCTAAGCCCGGCGTTGCTGGCGCCCTGTGGAAAGATCGGGGCACTGGGCACGGGCTGCTCCACCTTCCGTCTTCTCCCCAGCCACTAGCTTCAACCCTTTCCGCTGGTTCAGGTATCCAACCGAGATGCAGCCCTCTGGGGGCCTCGTCGCCTGGAACTTTAGGTGGCTTCGGGCGGTAGTGCTTCCATGAGGCTATGGTCGCCGCGTAAGTGTAAGTACCGCAAGGAGGTCATGGATGAAGGGTCTCAAAATGTTGCCGATGGGGGCCGCCCTGCTCGCTTTGGGCCTGGGCCTCGTCTCGGTCGCCCCCTCCCCCGCGAGCGCTCGTGATGCGCAGGGGTCGAAGCACCAGCGGATGGTCGTGCGTGTCGCGCAGGCGGACGATCGCGACAATGAAGGCAACAACGATCGCGATTCGAACTCGGGATACCTGGGCGTGCAGGTCCAGCGGCTGACGGCCGCGTTGCGTCGCGCGAAGGGAATCCCGGAATCCACCGAAGGCACGCTGGTGAACAACGTCGAGGAACAGGGCCCCGCGGACGCAGGTGGAATCAAGCGTGGGGACGTCATCCTCCAGGTGAACCACGAGTCGACCCCGAACCCGAGCGACCTGGTCCAGACGGTTCGCGGGTTGGAGCCCGGCAAGAAGGTGCCCGTGCAGATCTGGCGCAACGGCGCGACCCGGATCCTCACGCTCACCGTGGGCTCGGTCCCGGAGGGATCCGAGATGCCCCCGATGCCGCCGATGCCCAACTGGGGCGGTCGCGGAGACTCTCGCGACGTCCCACCGGCACCCGGGATGCAGATGTTCCGCCGCAACCGCGACGACCTCGAGAGTCAGATCCGGGAACTGCAAGACGCACTGGCGCGTCTGCGGAGCGAGGATCTGGCCCGGCTCGAGCGTGAGATTCGCGACCTGCGGCAGCAGATCGGTCGCAAGGGCCGCGACCGCAACGATGACGGCAATCGCAACGAGGATCGGGACCGGGACAACAACCGGGATAACAACGAAGGCGACTGACACGCCCTGAGAAGCGTTGACCGGCGGGTGGGTGTTTCCATTGAACGGTTCGAGCCCATCGAGAACTGTTCAAGCCCACCCGCCCCTCCCTTTTCCGCTGATCCCGTGACCAAATGATTGGACGAGGGCAGCCCCCGTGCTAGAGTGCGCGCGCGGCGTCCCGAGGACACGCCGCGTACGGTTTTTGCTACACAATCGGAGTGCCCAGTCCGATAAACCTCGGGGAGACATCCCCGTGTCTCCTTCGTACAACTCGCAGGGACCCACACGGATGAGGGCTGGGAAAACTATGATGGTTCGCTCGAATATCGTTCCCTTGGCTTGTGGACTTCTCGTAACGCTGGCGCTCACGGTGCACGTTCCGGACGCGATGGCGGAGCAATCTGCACGCCCGGCCCGTACGACTCCGGCAAAGCTGGCCTCCGCCTCGGCTTCGAGCGCCTCCCAGAAGAGGGCTCCGACCCGTCCGCGGCGGCACCGGCGTCTCCGCCGCCAGGCGACCTTCTCCCTTCCACAAGTCACGGCGGCCGGCATTCCCAGGCTCCACGCGAAGGCGGCCTATGTCGTGGACGCGACGAGCAATCAGGTGCTCTTCGAGAAGAATCCCGACAGCCTCTACCCTGTCGCGAGCTTGACCAAGCTCATGACCGCGCTCGTGTTCTTCAAGACCCAGCCTCAGTTCGACCAGGTCGTCGAGATCATGCCGGACGACGTCCGGCATTCCAGCCGCTCCCACATCCGTCCCCACGAGGAGATCACGGTCCGGGATCTGCTCCACGCCGCGCTCATGTCTTCGGACAACGTCGCCACAAAGGCCCTGGTCCGCTCGAGCGGAGTTCCGCTGGATGAGTTCGTGCAGAGGATGAACGCGATGGCGGATTCCATGCATCTCACGGGGACGCACTTCGTCGAGCCCACGGGACTCGACGAGCGGAACGTCGCGAGCGCCCAGGCCATCGCGGCCCTGCTGCGCACCGCCGCGTCGAATCCGATCGTCAGCTCGATCATGCAGAAGCAGACCTACGCCTTCGCTTCGAACCGGAAGCTCCACCGGCTCGTCAGCACCAACCGGCTGCTCAAGAGCAAGTGGCGCATCACGGGAGGAAAGACGGGCTTCATCAACGAGGCG
>JBGPMB010000078.1:0-12065 GCA_041486775.1 Candidatus Eiseniibacteriota bacterium
AGATGGCCTGGTTCGAGGTCACGTACCCGAGGCGGCTCTCGGCGATTGGCGACACGCTTCAGTTCGCGTCCGACTCGGTCCTCACCGGTCCCGTTCATTACGTCGTGGACGGGATCACGGACACGACCGCCGTCTGGCTTCTGGAGCGCTCCGATCCCGAGAACCCCGTGCGTTACGTGAATGGGGCGTTCAGCGGCACGTCGGCCCCGTTCATCCTGACCGCGGAAGACAGCATCGCGCCGGCACCTGCCAAACGCTATGCCCTCGTCTCCACCGCGCGGGCCGCGCGCCCGGCCACCGTCACGCGTTACCAACCCGCCTCGAGTGCCCATGCGATCGCCGATCTCGTCGACCCGGCCGCCGGAGCGGATTACCTCATCGTGGCGCACCCGTCGCTCCTGGCGGCGGCCGAGGCGCTGGCCACGTACCGCGAGGGGCGGCTCGGCGGCTTCGCGGCGCCGCGCGTCGCCATCGCGACCACGGACCGGATCGCGGCCCAGTTCGGCGCGGGCTATCTCGATCCGGTCTCGATCCGGAATCTCATCGCCTACGCGCGGCTGCACTGGCCCGGGCCGCCGCCGGCGTACGTCTGCCTCTACGGGGACGCATCGCTCGATCCCAAGAACTACCTGGGGTTTGGCACCCCGGACCTCGTGCCGACCTACACCAATTACTACGATATCTCTCAGCTCACCCAGTTCGTCTCGGACGACTTCTACGGTTTCCTCGATGGGCCCGGCGACCAGATTCTCGACGTCGCGATCGGACGCCTCCCGGCGAAGAACGCCCTCGAGGCGTCGACCGTCGGGCAGGCCAAGATCCAAGCCTATGAGGATACGTCCGAGTTCGACTCGTGGCGCGCCCGGGCGCTTCTCTGCGCGGACGACTCCTGGAAGCGTGACGTCCCCGACGGGCTCGGGAACATTCACGTCGTGGAGATGGAGCGGAAGGACCGGCTCCATCTCGTGTATCCGGTCGAGCGCTCCAAGGTCTACCTGAACGACTACGCCTTCTCGGACACTCTCCATCAAGCGAAGCCCGCCGCCCGCGACGATTTCATCGCGCGGATCAACCAGGGCAACTGGTTCGTGGATTACATAGGGCACGGCTCGGATCTCGTGCTCGCCGACGAGCAGGTCTTCCGCTCCTCCGACATCGGGCGGCTGACCAACGCCTCTCGCCCCGGCCTGTTCGGTTTCTTCAGCTGCACGGTGGGGAAATTCGACGCGCTGGGACAGGAAGGTCTGAGCGAGCTTCTCCTCAAGGCTCCGGGGGGTGGCGCCGCCGCGTCGCTGGCCGCGACCGAGCTGGTCTTTCCCTTCGAGAGCACGCAGCTCAACGACGAATTCGTCGACCAGCTCTTCCCGCTCAAGCCCCGCGCGGATTCCACCACCACCATAGGGTTGGCGTACCAGCGCGCCAAGAATCTCCACGTGAACCAGGTCGTGCGGAAGTATGTCCTCCTGGGCGATCCCGCCCTCACCCCGCCGGTCCCCCGCGGGCGCGGCGTCTGGGAAAAGGCGCCGCTGGACTCTGTTCTGCGGGGCGACCTCGCGATCTTCCGCGGGCACGCCTTGGCACCGGACTCGAGCGCCGACACCCTCTCGGCGGGCATCGCGCGAATCCAGGTTCAGGGGAAGCCGTTCGTCCGGACCCAGGAGGGCGACGGCTGCTGCGGTGGCCGGGAGACGGTCACCTACACCGTACCGGGGCCGGTTCTCTTCCGTGGCGACGTCCCGCTCGTCGGGGGCGTCTTCCAGGCGACCTTCGTGGTCCCGATGGATGCGCGCATCGCGGGCGGCGCGGGGCAGCTCCGCGCGCTCTTGAGCGCGGCGGGAGGGCGCGGGGTGGGGCTGGCGGTCGATTCCCTTCGGATCGGGCAGGGGATATCCTCCCGCACCGACGTCCTCCCGCCGACCATCACGCTCTTCTACGCGCCGGGCGCCGACTCCACCTTCCAGCCCGGGGACCGCCTCACGTTCGCCATCGAGGATTCGAGCGGGATCGACCTCACCCGTCTCGACAACGCCCACACGATCTTCACCATTCTCGACGACCGGGGCGCGCCGGCGGAGCTGACGCCCGGGTTCAGCTACGACTCCGGAAGCCATACGAAGGGATCCGTGGCGTACACCCTTCCAAGCGTCCCTCAGGGCCTCCACACCATCGAGGTCCACGCGTCCGACACCTTCGGGAACATCGCCGTGCGGACGTTCGTGATCGACGTCCACTCGGCCGCGCTGCCGGGGGACCCCATGCAGCTGAGCCAGGTCTTCAATTATCCCAATCCCTTCGAGGGGACGACCTACATCCACGCCCGGCTGAACCAGGCCGGCGCGATCCGGGTGCGGGTCCTCACGGTCTCGGGGCGGCGGGTTCGCGAGCTGACGGCCAACGGCCGCGCCGGCGAGAACTACCTTCCGTGGGACGGGAAGGATTCTCAGGGAGAAAATGTGGCCATCGGCGTGTACCTCTTCAAAGTAACCGCCGAATCACAAGAAGGCAAAAGGGCTTCGGCGATCGGGCGAGCCTTGAGAGCGAGGTGAGCCCCGGGGAAGCTTGACCCGGCCTCCTAAGTCCGCTAAAATGGTTCGTTAGGCCGGGGCGCATACGCGTCCCTATCTTTTTCTAAGGAGGTTGCAGATGAGTCGTTTCGTAGCCGGCTGCCTCGGACTTCTATGCATCCTGGGAGCTTACGCGGGTACCGCGCACGCCCAGGCTGAGGCAGGCGCCCAATCGCTCCTGATCGCCCCCGGGGCTCGCTCCGACGGCATGGGCCGCGCCTATGTCGCGGTAGCCAGTGACGCGAACGCCGTCTGGTGGAATCCCGGCGCGCTCGCCTTCACGACCGGCCACGATATCAGCTCGATGTACACCAAGCTGGTGCCGGACTTAGCCGACGACGTTTTCTTCTCCTATACCTCCTACGTCCAGCATGTCGAGGGCTGGGGTGGACTGGGCTTCAGCCTGGGCTACCTGAGCTACGGCAAGAGCATCGCGACCGACGTGGACGGAAACGAGCTGGGAACGTTCACCAGCTACGAGCTGGCTCCCACGCTCGCCTACGGAACCGAGCTGATGAAGGACATGGGTTTCGGGGTCGCCCTGAAGCTCGTCCGCGTGGATCTGGCCCCGGCCGACAAGACGCAGGATCGGGCGGCGGGACGCGGAACGACCTTCGCCGCCGACATCGGCGGGCTCTACAAGCTGCCGAGGCTCAAGAGCTCGGTCGGGCTCGTGATCCAGAATCTCGGTCCCAACATCGCGTACATCGACCAGGATCAGTCGGACCCGCTCGGTCGGAACGTGAAGCTCGGCGTGGGCGTGACCCCGCTGGAGACCGAAGTCTATCGCGTGCTCCTGACCGCGGACGTGAACAAGTCCCTTCTCAACAATGGCGCCTGGATCGAGAACGCCGGCGGGGAATTCGAGTTCAATCGCCTTCTCGCGCTCCGGGCGGGTTATGTCTACGATCCGCGTGGAA
The DNA here is from genome assembly GCA_041486775.1 of Candidatus Eiseniibacteriota bacterium. Classification (GTDB taxonomy): domain Bacteria; phylum Eisenbacteria; class RBG-16-71-46; order SZUA-252; family SZUA-252; genus WS-7. Next base: position 3,485 of record JBGPMB010000078.1, read on the forward strand.
CCATCAAGGACTTGACCTACGGGCTGGGACTCAACTATCGCGGCATCCGGATCGACTACGCTTCGGTCCCGCAATCGGAGTTTCTGAACCGCGTGAACCGCTTCTCGGCGAGCTACCACTTCTAGAAACGTGCCGATTCCCCGAACTCTTGTCCGTTCGGCGGCGATCGTCCTAGCAATCGGGAGCCAGGCCCTGATCCAAGGCCTGGCTCCTTCTGTTTGGGCCGGCCCCGTTCCGGTCCGCGGCTTGACGGCGACACGCCCTCGAACGGAGGCGGCTAAGAGCCCCGAGTCCCGCGCGCTGGCCGCCCGGCGGCTCGAGCGTTGGCGCTCGTTCCCGCATCGTGTCGGCGAAGCCTCCGGCCAACCTTTCGTGACGGGTAGGCGCCGGCCCCTCCTCGCGATGAAGGGAGGGCGGCTGGAGCGCACGGCGTTTTTCACCGGGGCCCCGGAGACGCTCCGGGTGCTCGGCCTGAAGATCGACTTCGCCACCGATTCGCTGGGGTCTTTGACCACGACCCCGGACGGCAAGTTCGACCTCCGGGACGGCCGCTCGCTGGGGATCGTCATCGACCCGCCGCCGCACGACCGCCGCTTCTTCATGTCCCACCTCGAGGCGCTCCGGCGGTACTGGAAATTCGCCTCGTACGGGCACCTCGTCATCGAATACGACGTCTACCCGAAGGCGGATTCCTCCGCGTACCGCCTCGCCGATACGGGGCGGTACGGCCCGTGGACGCTGGGGCAGGAGTCCTTGGGCAGCGCTGAGCGCTTCTTCCACGACGCGGTCACGGTCGCGGACCAGACCGATTCGATCCCCTTCGGACGATTCGACATCGTCGCGCTCTTCCACTCGGGCTCGGATTTCCAGACCGATCTGAACAGGGACAGCCCGCGCGATTTCCCGACGTTCCAGATCAACTTGAATGACACGGCCTTCGTGAATGGCGGCACGGTCGGGATCACGGGCGGGCTGGTCATGCCGGAGACCGAGTCGCAGGACGGCTACTACGCGGCCATCAACGGCACCCTGGCGCACGAGTTCGGGCACACGCAGGGGCTCTTCGACCTCTACGACGTCGAAACCCTGCTCCCCGGCGTGGGTGTCTGGAGCAACATGGACTCGGGATACCTGCTGGGCACCACGGTTCACGACGCGAAAACGGGGGCGGCGGTCGACGCGAGCGGCGTCCTGCCCGTGAGCCTGGATCCCTGGTCCAAGTTCCTCCTCTGGCCCGACAACATCAATTTCGTGGAACCCGGCCGCTCCCTTACCACATCACTCCGCGCGACCGAGCTTTCCGATACCACGCTCTTCGTGCCGCTCGGAGGCGAGGAGTTCTACCTGGTCGAGAATCGAGAAACCGACCTCAACGGGGACAACACCCTCTTTCTGGACCGCGACGATTCGACTGGGGTGCTTCTCGGCCCCGGGTTGGCCGACAGCACCGACGTCCTAGGCGACAAGGAGTACGACTTCCTACTTCCCGGGCAGGGCGTGCTGGTCTGGCACGTGGACAATTCGGTGATCTACGGGCGGCACATCCCGCCGGATTTCGCGATCAATTCCAACCCGCTGCGGCGGGGCGTGCGCGTCCTGGAGGCGGACGGGATCGAGGATCTGGGCAATCCGAATTCACCGTTTCTCTTCGGAAGCCCCTTCGACCCCTACTTCGTGGGCAATCACACAAGGCTCGGGCCGGAGACCGTTCCGAATTCGGACACCAACGACGGGGGCAAGAGTCACACCACGATCGACGTGGCGAGCCCCACGGGCCTCGTCATGAATCTGAGCGTGGCCTCCGACTGGAGGGTGGACGGCTGGCCCGTCTCGACCGGGGTGAGCCAGCGCGGGGCCAAGCCCACGTATGGAAGGCTCCGCCACGACGGGCGCACCGAGGTTGTGACCGCGGTGGACAGTCTGATCTTCGCGTTCACCTCGAAGGGAGAGCCCTATTACACCACGGGAGACAGCAGCGTGGTGGCGGCGCTGCCCGCCAAGATCGTCGGCCCGGTCCTCTTTGCCGACAGCCTCTTCCATCGAAACCCGCTCGCGATCCACGACGCGGCGATCGTCGCGACAGCGGCGAACGGCGGCGTCTACGCGTTCCGCGCCGGGGCGCGCGACGCGGGGTCCTCGGACTCGCTCATCGGCTGGCCGCCCACGCTCGACGCCGGCTCTCCGAGCGTGCTCGCGAGCAGCGCGCCGGTCCTCGATCCCGGCGGGCAGGTGATCGTGGGAGGATCCGACGGGCGCGTGTTCGCCATCGTTCCGTCCGACAGCGTCTCGGTCGCGCCGCGTGTGGACGCCGTCTCCGACACCCTGATCGTCGGTAGCACGGTCGTCACATCGCCGGTCTCGGGGAATCTGGCGGTCGGCAGATTCACCGGCGCCGGCGGGTATCAGGTCGCGTCCGCGCTCCGGAACGGGTGGATCCGGATCGAGGACGCGTTCACGAAGGCTCCGGGAAGCCTCCACGTGCACTTCCGCGTTCAGAACTCGAATTTCGAGCCGTTTCTACTGGGTGTGGACATGGACCGCAAGTCCGACCGCGATCTGGAGCTCGTGGTATCCGACGCCAGACAAGACGAGATCCACTGTTTCCGACTCGACGGAACGGAGCTTCCCGGCTGGCCCGTCGATGTCGCGGGCACGCTCTGGGGGCCGATCGCGGCGGGGGATCTGGACGGGGATGGGTATCCCGAGATCTTCGCGATGGACAAGGAAGGGCGTCTGCATCGCTACAGTAGGAACGGCGTCGAGCCGACGGGCTGGCCGGTGTCGATGACGGGCCGGTACGGACCCGAGGCCTTGGGCGGCGAAGGCTCGCCGCTGGTAGCGGATGTGACGGGGGACGGGAGGGCGGAAGTGATCGTGGGGCTCGACAACGGGCTCGTGGTCGCGCTCGACAAGGACGCGAAGACCATTTCCGGCTGGCCGCTCGCGATCCAGGGAGGGGCGTCCTCGACCCCCGCGCTCTTGAGCCTGAACGATGCCGATCTCAGTCCTGACCCAGCGGGCCTGCCCTGGACCCACCTCGTCATCGGCGGGGACGACGACGGCGCGCTTCACGCGATTCAGCTGCCCGCGCGGGCGGACAGCGCCCTCTTTTCCAGGGACGGCGTTTCGAAGGGCACGCCCTGGGCCGAGTTCTCGGGCAACCGCAGACGCACCTCGGTGCTCGAGGACACGTTCCAGGGGGCCGTCGCCCAGGCGGCGGGGCTCGAACGGGGATCGGTCTACTGCTTCCCCAACCCGGCGCATGGCCAGGATATCGGCCTCGCCTACACGCTGGGGCAGGGGGTCAGCTCGGTGGTGATCCGGGTCCTGGACCCCATGGGTAACGAGGTCCGGCGCCTGACGGGAACCTCGAGCCCGGCGCAAAATGTTGTGAGAATCCCGGTTCGGGATCTGGCAAGCGGGGTATATCTCGTACGCGTCGAGGTCCAGGGGACGGGGGCGGACAACGTAGTTTTCGGCAAATTCGCCGTTGTCAAGTAACGTGGACGGGGCTATAATTGCTTGTAGTGCAAGTAACTTCCGTCCGGTACCGGGGACCCGTAGACTGACCTCCAGGCGATTCGCGCTCACCTTCTCGGCCATTCTGGCCGTTTTCCTATGTCACCCCCGGTTGGGCCTGGCCTCGTCCGTCCTCGATTTTGACCCGGCATCGCCGCAGGAGATTCTGCTCGCGCAACGCGCGATCGCGGATTCCGTCACGCCACCCACGATGACCCCACCCGTGGTGCCGGCGAATGAGACCGTGTCCGAAGAGCTGAACCCCAGGGCGCACAAGTCGGCTGGAAAGGCCTTCCTCTTGAATCTCGCGGTTCCCGGCGCCGGATACCTCTATGCGGGGGAAAAGCGCGGATACGTGAACATCGGTCTCGAGGGGCTGGCGTGGGCCGCGGAGCTCTATTATCACGACCGCGGGAGGTCCAAGGAGAAGGAATTCCAGGGCTATCTGGACGGGCACTGGGACTATGCGAAATGGGATTCGATAGACGGCGCGAATGACCCGGTAAACCATCCGGCATCCAAGGCCCTGATCGATAACTTCGCGGTGAACAACCGGCAGCAGTACTATGAGGACATCGGGAAGATCTCCACGTACTGGTCCGGGTGGGACAGCCAGGACAACCGAAATTTCTATCGCGGCATACGCGCGCACAGTAATAACTTCCTAAAAAACGCGCACACCGCGGTCGCCGGCGCCTTCGTGAACCGCATCATCAGCGCGGTGGATGTGCTGCGGGTGATGAAGAACAAGAGTCACGCGGCGCTCGGCCGCGAAACGAACATCCGGTTCAAGATGCGCACGAGGCCCTTTTCGAGGGACAATGCTTTCGGCTTCGTCATCACGAGACGTCTGGACTAAGAACACAATCCTCCTCGCGCTCGCCCTGGCGGCCACGCTCGCGGCCGTAACGCCCTCGTTTGCCCAATCCAATCTGGACCTGAGGCGCGCGGACTTCGTAGCGCTGACCGCCGTCGATTCGAGCGCGACTCCGACTCCGCCCGCCACGACGGCGCCCGCGCAGACGGCGCCCGCGCCGGCCGACGAGCCGCGGCGTGCCGTGAGCCCGAGAAAGGCGCTCCTGCTCTCGCTGCTCCTGCCGGGCGCGGGGGAGACTTATTTGGGCCACAAAGGGCGCGCGACGGGGTTCTTCGTATCGGAGGGCGCGATCTGGGGGAACTTCGTGCTGTGGGAGGTCGCGGGGCATCTCCGGAGAAACAACTACATCGAGCAGGCGCAGCTCAACGCCGGGATCGGAACGAGTTCGGAGTCGGACGACTATTGGAGACTCGTCGGAATCTATACGCGCTCGAGCGGGTCGGGACCGGATTCCTACGAGGACGCGCTGCGTCGCGACGCACGCAACGAGTTCCCGACGGATCCCGCCGCGCAGGATGCCTGGGTGGCGCAGCGCCTCCCGACGGGAAACCGCGCCTGGAACTGGTCGAGCGCCGCGCTGCAAGAGAGTTACCGGGACACGCGCCACAGCTCGACGCGCGCGTTCAGCCACGCCAAGTTCTCCTTCGCCCTCGCGATCCTGAACCGGATCGCCAGCGCGATCGACACCCAGATGCTTCACCGAAGCGACCACAAGGATCTACAGTCGAGCGCGATGGATCGAAGCGAGCTGCGCCTCGTCACCGACATGACCGCCGACGGCGGTGGAAGGCTGCTGCTCCGGCAGACGTTCTGACGTTCGCGTTTCACCCGCCTTCGACCGCGGCGAGGTCTCTCCTCCCCGAATGCTCATGAGCGGTCCGAATCGACATGCATCGAAGGCCTCGGTGGCCTTCCTCTCCCTGATTCTCGTCGCGCCCGCGGCGGGCGCTCCGGCCACCGGAGACTCGACGAGTAGCGCGCCCCTCGCGCTGCGCGTCGAGTGGACCCTGGACAAAGACGCGCTCGAGGCCCTGGGGATCGGTCGTCCCTCACGTCTCGCCTACGACTCCGACGGAAACCTGCACGTGCTGGATGCGGAATCCCGCCGCGTCGTGAAGCTGGATCCGCACGGCCGCGCTCTCTACGAGGTCGGCGGCTACGGCGTCGACGAGACCAGCTTCGAGCTGCCGGTGGACATCGCGGTCGACCGCGACCAGAGCCTTCTCGTGCTCGACCGGAGCCGGGGAGCGCTCATCGCGTACGATCGCGCGGGGCACTTTCTGGGCCAGAGGCTTTTCCAGGGCGATGCCGCCGAGGAGTCGCGCGGCGCAGGCGCCCGGATTCTCCTCGACCGCTTCGGGAAGCTCTGGCTCCTCTCGGTGCGCGCGCGCGATCTCGTTCCGCTGGACGATCAGCTTTCGCCCGCCCGCGCCACGCGCTACCTCGTCCCCGAGGACTCGGTCATGGCGCCGCTCGCGGCGGCATCCGCGCCCGGGGGCGATCTCTGGATCTACGACGCCGCCCGCGGGGCGCTGCGCCGGTTCGATCCGAGCGGGAGGCTCGTTTTTACCCACGTCCTGAACCCCCTTCCGTCGCGCGTCTCGGTCTCGGACCTCGCGGTGGATCGGGGCGGATACGTGTACGCCGCCGATCCCGTCGGCCAGCGAATTCTGGTACTGGGGCCGGACGGGGCTCCCGTCCTGGACCGTCCGCTGGGTGGGGACCGCGTGCACTGGCGTCCGTCGGCGCTCGCGCTGGGGCCGCGCGGACAAGTCGCGCTCGCGGACCCGGAGCGCCTCGAGATCCAGGTGCTGATTCCGGAGCGGGCCACGCGCCCATGATCCGAGCGCCCATGATGTGCCGCCGCGTCGCCTCGCTCGCGTTCTGGCTTCTGGTCGTGTGGCCGGCCGCGGCTTCGGCCCGACCCACCGACGTCATCCACCCGGGCGGCGTTCCGGTGGAAGGCGACACCTTGGTCTTCGACTATCCCGTGCTCCAGTCTCCGTCGCTCCTCTCGCTCCGCGCGCCCTCGGCGCTCGTGTCCGAGGACGCGTCCGCGGCAGCGGCCGCCGATACGGCGCCGCGCGTGCCGACCCCGTGGATGCGCCGCGACGACCCGCCGGCGTCCGCCGCGGCGTCGACGCCGGGTGCTACTCCGGGCGGGCAGGCCTCGCTTCTCTTCTCGGGCTCCAAGTCGCTGAGCGTCGAGATGGGGCGCGGACGGGACGCGTCCCTCCATCAGACGCTCGATCTCACCGTGCGCGGGCGCGTGGCGGGGGACGTCGAGCTGGCGGCGACGCTGAGCGACCAGGCGCTTCCCTTCGAGCCGGACGGGACCACGCGCGAATTACAAGATCTGGATCGGCTCTTCCTGTCGGTTCGCGCGCCCCAGGGCGAGGTCACGATGGGAGATTTCCGCCTCGACGTGGGTCCCGGGGAATTCGCGCGCGTCACGCGGCAGCTCCAGGGCGTGCGGGGACAGACCAAGGTCTTGGGATCCGCGTGGGACGTCGCGGCGGCGAGCGCGAAGGGTCAACGGGGCTCGATCGAGACGAAAGGGGAAGACGGGAAGCAAGGCCCCTACCAGCTCATTCCCGCCGTCCCCGGCGAGGTCCCGGCCGGAGTGGTGGCGGGCTCGGAAACGGTGTGGCTCGATGGAATCAAGCTCAAGCGCGGCGCCGATCAGGACTACGTGATCGACTACGGCGCCGGCACCGTCACCTTCACCACGCGCCATCCCATCACCGCCGAGAGCCGGCTCGCGTTCGACTTCGAGCGGGCCAGCACGAATTTCCGGCGCAGCCTCTACGCCGCGTTCACGCAGGGGGCGATCTCCTCGGCCGGCCGCTGGTACGCGACGTACCTCAAGGACGGCGACGATCCCAAGAGCCCCATCGATGCCAGCCTCACCCCCGAGAATCTCCGCGAGCTGGGGAGTCTCGGCGATTCGGCGGCGACGTCCTCCGGGGCGCGCAACGTCGGAGCGGGAAGGGGCGACTACGCGTGGGACCAGTCGGACCCGGTCAATCCGCACTGGGTCCACCTCGGAACCGGGCGCGGCGATTACCTCGTGGAATTCGCCTCGGTCGGAACGGGGCAGGGCGCCTACGCCGACACGGTCGCCGCGGACGGAGCGCACTTCTACAACTACATGGGCCGGAATCTGGGCTCCTACGCGCCGGGACGCTCGCTTCCTTCGCCGGCTCAGCAGAGGCTCTTCGACCTGGGAGGCTCGGTGAAGGTCCTGCGCGCGCTCAACCTCGAGGCGGAAGGGGCGCGCTCCGGGCTGGACCGAAACGCGCTCTCCTCCCTCGACGACGGCGACAACGCCGGGAGCGCGATGCGGCTCGGCGCCCAGCTGGATCCGCGGCGGCTCTCGGTGCTCGGCCACGGGCTGGGCTCGCTCCGCGCCACGGGGTCCTTCCGCTCCCGCGACAGCCGTTTCACGACGATGGACCGCGTGGACAACGTGTTCGAGAACGACCGGTGGAATCAGGCGGCCCAGGACGGAGGCGAGACGCGCGGAGAATTCTCGCTCCAGTACGATCCCGTCTCCGCTCTCTCGCTTCGCGGCGAGGTGGGAAAGCGGGACCTGAGCGGCGGCTCCCGCTCGCTTAGGCAAGGCCTCGCGCTGGACTGGCGTGGGTTTTTGGTGGGCGGGCTCCACTGGGACGGCTCGCGGAACAGCCTCGGAGATCTGTCCGGGTCGCGGGACCGGCTCGGCTTCGACCTGGCGAGACAGCGTGGATTTGTGACACCCCGGGTGCATTTCCTCGACGAGCACATCGTAGGGCAGGAAGGGGACTCCATCCCCGAGCGGCGGGGCCGCGAATGGTCCATGGGGCTCGGCCTCTCGCCCGCCTCGCGCGTGAACCTGCGCGCCACCTATGGCGAGCGCGTGGACCGGCGCGGCGATCCGGCCGTGGCGCTGGTCCCCACGCGCGCCGCGACCTGGGAGGCCGGGCTCTCCGCGCACGCGCGTGCCGCGCTTTCGGTGGAGATGGGGTGGACGCGGCGACGGGTGGCCGATCCCACGTCCACGACCTCCAGCGATTTGGCACAGCTCGCGGTCCTGGCGGGCGCGCCCGGCTCCGCGTTCACGTCGGAGCTTCGCTACGACGCGACACAGCTCCGCGAACCGCAGGTGATCCGGCGCGTGGTTCTGGTGGATCCGGGGACCGGCTC
>JBGPMB010000079.1:0-12059 GCA_041486775.1 Candidatus Eiseniibacteriota bacterium
ACCCTTTCGCGTTCGACTTGCATGCCTAATCCACGCCGCCAACGTTCGTTCTGAGCCAGGATCAAACTCTCCGCTGTAAATTTCACACCAGAAATCGCTCCCCTAAGGGGATGCGATGAATTAACAAGAGATCTTCTCGGTCCGGAAATCCGGACTGAGAGGGATCCTCTAGGGCTCCACAACACAAACGTGCGCTATTCTGATTTCAAAGAACGGTCGCGCGCGGAATCGCACGCGTAAATCGGCAAGTTCAGGGCCGAACCCCGAAAGTACCGAAAACGAAGCTAGGTTGTCAACACCCATTTTGGCTGCAGAACAGTGGGCCTGGCACCGCGCCGGATCGCGCGGCTGGACCGTTGCAGTCAGCCGGCAGGCACTGCGGTGTTGTACCCTGCCGACACCAATAGAGCACGATATACGAAGGACTTGGACCTGTCAAGGCCCCGGCCCGATCTTTTTTCGGGATATGGTCCGGTTCAGCCTCTCGGGACGACCCGCGCGATCTTGCGCCCGACCTTGACGATGATCTCGGGCTGGGCTCCGGCTCCCTTACCCAGCATAACTTCTTTAGTTACATCGGTTACCCGCTCCCCATTCATATAGACGGCGCCCTGCTTGAAAAGGTTCCCCGCGCTGCTGCCGGTGTATTGATTGGGGAATGCAAGCATCATCAGATCGCGCGCGCGGAATGCACCGGCGTTGAGCTCGATGGTGGGCAAATCGCTAGGCAGCTCCCGGCGCGAAAACTGCTTCTCGAATTCATCCTGAGCGAAGTCCGCGGCGGACGAGCCGTGGTACATGCGGACGATGCGATGGGCGAGCGCCTTTTTCGAGGTCATGGGGTTGGCGGTCCCGCCCCGCAGGGCCCGCGCGACTTCCTCGTTTTCCTCCGGCGTGGAATCGGTCGCCAGCCGGAAGTAGCGCTCGATGAGCCTGTCGGGAAGGCTCATCACTTTTCCATAGATCTCCTTGGGCGGCTCGGCGATTCCGATGTAGTTGCCGAGGCTCTTGCTCATCCGGCGCACCCCGTCCGTGCCCTCGAGCACGGGCAGTGTGAGGATGACCTGAGGCTCGACGTCGTAGGCGGCCTGGATGTCCCGACCACAGAGCAGATTGAATTTCTGCTCCGTCGCGCCGATCTCGACGTCCGCGCGGATGACCACGGAGTCGTAGGCTTGCATCAAAGGGTAGAGGAGCTCATGGACGCTGATCGGCTCGCCGCTCTTGAACCGAATGCTGAAATCGTCGCGCTCGAGGATCCGGGCCACGGTGAACCGCGACGTGAGCCGAAGCACGTCGACGAAGCTCATGGCCTTGAACCACTCGCCGTTCCAGCGCACCTCGGTCTTGGTCTTGTCGACGACCTTGAAGAACTGATCGAGGTAGGTCTGGGCGTTCGCGTTCACGGCCTCCTCGGTGAGGTTGGGCCGGGTCTGGGAGCGGCCGCTGGGGTCGCCGACCAGGGCGGTGTAGCTACCCACGATCAGCACGACCTGGTGCCCCAGCTCCTGGAACTGGCGCAGTTTTCGAAGCCCGATGGTATGTCCGAGATGAATATCGGGTGCCGTCGGGTCGAAACCTTGTTTGACCCGGAGCGGCCTTCCCGTCGCGATCGAGCGCTCGAGCTTCGAGACGAGCTCTTCCTCGGGAATGAGCTCCTCGATCCCCGAACGGATCACGGCGAGCTGTCGCTCGACCTCGGCGCTCCTGGATTTCGCGGGCATGGCTGCGGCAGACTATCAAGTTTGAGGCCCGCGCGGAAGTGCGGCGCCCTCGGGCGCCGTCCCGGGAATTGGCACTTGACCCACCCGGGGGCAATACCTAGCGTAGCCCCGGCGGGAAGAAGCACACCTTGAGCGAGGTTCCGATCGTGAGCCCAGGCTGGGGACGCATCACGAAATTCATCTTCGCCGTCGTGGTCGTGGGTGTCTGCGGCGTGGTGGGCGTCGGTTTCGGAGTCGCGAACTGGCTCCGGAAGGATCTGCCCTCCCCGACCAACCTCCAGACCATCGCCCCTCCGGTCAAGACGCTGGTGTACGACCGGAACGAGAAACTGGTGCACGAGTTCTTCAAGGAGAACCGCTCCATCGTGCCGCTGCGCGAGATTCCGCGCCCGCTCGTGCAGGCCATTCTCGCGATCGAGGACCGGCGGTTCTACTCCCACTGGGGCATCGACCCCATCCGGCTCGCGCGCGCGCTCCTGACCGACATCGTGGCCCGTCGCCCCGAGCAGGGGGGGAGCACCATCACGCAGCAGCTCGCGCGAAATCTCTTCCTCACGCACGAGAAGACGATGACCCGGAAGCTGAAGGAGATCGTCCTCGCCATCCGGATCGAGCAGACCTACACGAAGGACGAGATCCTCGAGATGTACTTCAACCAGATCTACTTCGGCGAGGGCGCCTACGGCGTCGACGCCGCGGCGAAGGTCTATTTCGGGAAGCGCGTCCAGGAGCTGACCCTCCCCGAATGCGCGCTCCTCGCGGGCTTGCCGCGGAACCCGCGCGACTACTCACCCCGCCGGGATCCGGATCGGGCGCTTCGGCGGCGGAACCTCGTGCTCTCCCAGATGCTCGCCGCGAAATTCATCAACCGGGGCGCCTACGAGCAGGCGAGCGAGGCGCCGCTGGGCGTGACGAAGACGCGCTACAACGCCCAGGAAGCTCCCTACTTCATGGAGATGGTGCGGCAGTACCTGGACGAGCGCTACGGGTCGAACCAGCTCTACGAGGGCGGGCTCAAGGTCCACATCTCGATGGATATCGACCTGCAGCACGCGGCGGAGGAGTCGCTCGAGCGCCGCCTCACGGCCCTGGAGCAGCGGAATCAGTACAAGAAGACGCGCGCGGTCCTCGCCAAGGCCGGGGGCGCTCCCGCTCGCGACAAGAATCAGACCGAGTACCTCCAGGGGGCGATCGTCTCGATCGAGCCCTCCAGCGGGCAGATCCTCGCCCTGGTGGGCGGGCGCGATTTCAACGATTCGAATTTCAATCGCGCGGTGCAGGCGGCGCGCCAGCCCGGTTCGGCCTTCAAGCCCTTCATCTACACGGCCGCCATCGACAACGGGTTCTCGCCCACCGATATCATCCTCGACACGCCCGTGTCCTTCCGGGCCGGAAACGGCCAGGATTGGTCGCCGCAGAACTACGACAAGAAATTCCGCGGACCCGTGACGCTGCGGAACGCGCTCGCGAATTCGGTGAACGTTCCCGCGGCGAAGCTGCTTCAGAAGCTCGGGACCACGGTGGTGACCTCCTACGCGCGCCGGATGGGGATCAAGAGCCGCCTCTCGCCCGATCTCTCCCTCGCGCTCGGAACCTCGGAAGTGAATCTGCTCGAGCTGGTCTCCTCCTACGGCGTCTTCGCCAACCAGGGGGTGCGGGTCCCGCCCGTCTACATCCTCAAGGTCGAGGACAAGAACGGGAAGATCCTCGAGCAGGCGCGCCCGACGCCAGAGGAAGTCTTGAGCCCCGAGACGGCGCTCACCATGACCAGCATGATGGAGAGCGTCCTCGAGAACGGCACGGCCGCCTCGGCGCGCTCGCTGGGGTTCACGGCGCCGGCCGCGGGCAAGACCGGAACGACGGACGACTACAGCGATGCCTGGTTCGTGGGGTACGTGCCCGGAGTGGTCAGCGGCGTGTGGGTGGGATTCGACCGCAAGCAGAAGATCGGCCCGGGTATGACCGGCGCCGCCGCCGCGCTCCCGATCTGGGTGGACATCATGCTCGCCGCGACGAAGAACCGCCCGCCCCAGGACTTCCCCGTGCCGAGCGGGGTGATGAGCCGGCTCATCTGCACCGAGACGGGGCTCCTCGCGAATCCGGCGTGTCCCAGCACGGAGATCGAGCTCTTCCGCGAGGGGAGCGAGCCCACGGGGTACTGCAACGTGCACACCGGGACCGCCAAGCCCCCGACCGAGACGCCCGACTTCCACGAGACCGACACCGAGGCCCCGCCCGACGAGCGTCTGAAGCTATAGCGTCCGCGGGGAGCCCTGCCTACCGTCCCGTGGCTTCGATCACGAGCGGCGTCGGGGCGGGCGGCGCGTCGGTGATCCGGTAGGAGCGCTTCGCGATCTCCGCCCAGTCGGGCGCGTCGCGGTGCGCTTCGATGACGGCCACGGTCTCGCCCGCCACCACCGGCTCGCCCACCTTGCGCAGGAGCCGGATCCCCACGGCGTGGTCGATCTCCTGTTCCATCCGCTCCCGTCCTCCCCCCATCGCGACCAGGAGCATCCCCAGAGCGCGGGCGTCGATCTCGGAGACGAAGCCCTGCCGGTCGGCGCCGACCTTGGTCTCCGTTGACGCGCGGGGCAAGATGGAGGGGTCCACGGTGACGTGCGGATCGCCCCCCTGTGCCTGGACCATGGCCTCGGCCCGTTGGAGGGCGGCGCCGGACTCGAGGGCGTTGTCCATGCGGGCGTCGGCCTCGTGGCGCTCGCGGGCGACGCCGCACAGCACGAGCATGGCCGAGCCCAGAACGCGTGTGAGGGCCGCCACGTCCGGAGGGCCCTCGCCGCGCAGGATGGTGAACGCCTCGGCGGTTTCGTTCGCGTTTCCAATCGTGAGCCCCAGCGGCTGGTCCATCGCCGTGACGAGCGCGCGGGCGTTCCGGCCCAGTTCGCGGGCGGTGTCCACCAGCTCACGCGCCAGTTCCGAGGCCTGCTCCCGCGTCTCCATGATGGCTCCCCGGCCGCACTTCACGTCGAAGAGGATTCCCGAGGCCCCCGCCGCGAGCTTCTTGCTCAGGATGCTCGCCACGATGAGCGGGCGGCTCTCCACCGTGCCGGTGACATCGCGCAGGGCGTAGAGCCTTCCGTCCGCGGGCGCCAAGTCCTCGCTCTGCCCCGCGATCACGACCCCGATCCTCCGCGTCTGCGCGGCGAACTCATCGGCGGTCAGCTCGGTGCGGAACCCGGGAATGGACTCCAGCTTGTCGCGCGTGCCGCCCGTGTGCCCCAGACCGCGTCCCACGATCATCGGGACCGCCGCACCGCACGCGGCCACCCAGGGGGCGAGCGCGATCGAGATCTTGTCCCCGACGCCTCCGGTCGAGTGCTTGTCCACCGTGGGGCGGCCGATCCCGTTCCAGCCGATGACGCGTCCCGAGTGGAGCATGGCGTCGGTGAGCGCGACCATCTCCTCGCGCCCCATGCCGCGGATCGTGATCGCCATGAGGAGGGCGGCGGACTCGTAGTCGGGAATCGATCCGTCGGTGACGCCGCGGATCCAGCGCCCGATCGCGTCCTTGGAGAGCGCGCCGCCGTCGCGCTTGACGCGGATCAGGTCTTTCAGGGTCGGGCCTTGAACTCGGTGAAGGCGCGGGGCAGGAGGTCGGCCAGCCGGATCTCCTCGGGGGCGCCGTCCGGGCGCTCGACCAGGAGGATCAGGCCGGGCGCGTGCTCCAGGAGCACCTGGCGGCAGGCGCCGCAGGGGAGGACGGGGCGCATGGTCTCGGACACGAGGGCCAGCCTCGAGAACCGCGTGGCGCCGCGCGCGAGCGCGCCGAAGAGCGCGTTCCGCTCCGCGCAGATCGAGAGCCCGTAGCTCACGCTCTCCACGTTGACGCCGGGATGGGCGGCGCCGTCCTCCGACACGAGCACGGCCGCGACCCGGAACCGGGAATAGGGCGCGTGACTGCACGAAAGGAGCGCGCGCGCCGATTCGAACAGTGCGGCCGGCGAGCTGGCCGCGCTACCCACGGCGACGAGGTTCCCGCGTGGGCGGCGGTGCGGGCGCGAGCAGCGTGAGCTTCGCGAATCGAACCGCGAGCTTCCTCTTCACCTTGTCGTCGAAGGAAACGAGGAGAGAGGCCGTATCCCCGCTCCCCTTCGATTCCAGTACGAGTCCGTCGCCGAACTCGGGATGCGAAACCTTGTCCCCGACTTGAAAATCGCGATGATCCGTCATGGCTCTCCGTTGCCTCGCTAGCCCGGTATCCGCGTGCTCTTGTACTGAACCTTGCGCGCGCGCCGCGTCCCGGAGCCGCCGGCCTCCGATTCCTGCCGCTCCCCGATCAGGGTGAGGATCTTGGCCGGCTGCCCGTCACGCAGGAAGATCCGTACCACACGCTTCCCCATGCTGCACAGAATCTCGTAGGGAATGGTCTCCGACCGCTCCGCCACCTCCTCGAGAGTGATCGTAGCGCCCGCCTGCTCACCCCAGAGGACTGCCTCGTCTCCGAGCGCCACATCGGGGATCTCGGTCACGTCCACCATGGTCAAGTCCATCGTGACGCGGCCGATCATCGGGGCCCTGCGCCCGCGGATCAAGACCTCTCCTCGGTTCGAGAGGAGCCACGGCAGGCCGTGGCCGTACCCGACCGGGAGCACGCCCACGCGGGTCGTGCGCTTGGTCTGGTAGGTGCGGCCGTAGCTGATGAAGCGCCCCGGAGGCACCGAGCGGAGCTGGACCACGCGCGACTTGAAGGACATGACCCCTTCGACGGGGATCGCCCTCGGAACCCGGGCGCTGGGATAGAAGCCATAGGCGAGGATCCCGGGACGGACCATGTCGAGCCGTGATTTGGGGAGGCTCAGGATGCCCGCGCTGTTCGCCGCGTGCCGGATGGGAACCTCGATTTTCTTGCGCTCGAGGGCGTCCAGGATCTCCTCGAAGCGGCGGACCTGTCCCTCGGCGAAGAAGGTGTTCCCGGAGTCGGCATCGGGGAAATGGGTGAAGACGCCCTCCAGTTTGAGATTGGGCATCGCATGGACCCGGCACAAGAATTCGAAGGCGTCGCCGTCGGAGACACCCGTGCGTCCCATGCCGGTGTCCACCTCGACGTGGATTCGCGAGATCACCTCGTGCGCGACGCACCGCCGGGACAAGAGCTCGGCGAACTCCAGGCTCGAGACGCAGGGCGTGAGCCGGTGGTCGATGATCTCGTCGATCTCGGAGCGCAGGGAGGGGCTCAGGATCACGATGGGAACGGTCAGACCCGCCGATCGGAGCTCGATGCCCTCGTGCAGGGTGGCCACCCCGAGCATCGACACGCCGGCATCCATCGCCGCGCGCGCGATCTCGACGGCGCCGTGACCGTAGGCGTCGGCCTTGACGACGAGCAAGATCGTGCAACCGGTCCCGATCGCGGCTTGGATGGCCGCGATGTTCCGGCCCAATCGATCCAGATCGACTTCGGCCCAGGTGGGAAATTCCATCATGGTCTGCCCATGCCCCTAGCGTACACTTCGCGCGTGATCCCTGCGAATTCTAATCCCCGGCCCGCTCCCGACCGAGAGGAATTCGCGCGCGCGGCCGCGGAGCTTCTGGATCTGGTGCGCCACCTTTCGGGGCCCGATGGCTGTCCGTGGGATCGTGAGCAGACCGTCCGGAGCTTGAGCCCTTACCTGGTGGAGGAGGCGCACGAGATCGGAGAGGCGATCGCGAGCGAAGACCGCGCGGCGGCCCGCGAGGAGCTGGGCGATCTCTTTTTTCTCGTGGTGTTCCTCGCGGTCACGTTCGAGCGCGAGGACGGCGCGAAACCGGTCGAGCTGGTCGGGGGAATCATCGCGAAGATGATCGCCCGGCACCCCCACGTGTTCGGCGAGCGGCGCGACCTGGACTCGCAGGGCGTCCTCCGGCAATGGGAGGAAGGAAAGCGGCGGGAGACCGGCCGCGAATCCCTCCTCGGCCAGAGCCCCGACCGTCTCCCGGCGCTTCTCAAAGCCTATCGCGCCCAGGAGAAAGCCGCCTCGGTGGGATTCGATTGGGAGAGCGTGGAGGGGGTCTTGGCGAAGCTTCGCGAGGAGGTCGACGAGACCGAGCAGGCGGTCCGCGCCGGGGATCGGGAGCGCGTGAGCGAGGAGATCGGCGACCTGCTCTTCGCGGCGGTGAACGTGGCCCGGTTCGTGAAGGCCGACCCCGAGGCGCACCTGGCCGCGGCGGTCGGGAAGTTTCGCAGGCGATTCGACCGAGTCGTGGAGCTCCTGCGCGCGGAAGGCTCCTCTCCGGAGAAGGCGGGCTTGCCGGAGATGGACCGGCTCTGGAACGAGGTGAAGCGCGAGGAGCGGGCCTAGGCGGGAGGCTCTTCCCCACCCTTCGCGCCCTCCGCCTTGTCGCGGTCGGCCTCGGCCACGAAGTTGAGCCGAAGCTCGGTCAGGACGTGGTTCAGGAAGCGCGCTTCCTGTCCGGTGAGATTCCCCGACGTCCGGGTCCGAAGCATCTCGAGCATCTCGATCGAGAGCTTGGCGTGCGCCATGTCCCGCTCGATCTTCTCGGTGAACGGGTTCATGACCTTCCCCATCTGCTGCATGGCGGCGGCCTGAAACGACTGCACCAGCCCGATGAAGAGCTCCCCCTCGGGAAGCGGGCCCTCGGGACTTCCGGCCCCTTCTTTTGTCTCGCTCATCAACGGATCCGCTCCGCGATCACCATGGTCAAGTAGGAGGTCTCGCGCGCCGCGAGCAGCACCGGATGATCGCGGCTCTGCCCCAGCACTTCGACCAAACGCAGCTCCGTGCGCGCGTGCTTCGCCGCGGCGCGGAGGATCTCCAGGAAGGACTCGGGATCCACGTGATGCGAGCACGTGGCGGTGGCCAGCGTTCCGCCGGGCTTTAGAATTTGGAGCGCGGCCGAGTTGATCGCCACGTACTTCCGCGCGCCCTCCGCCAGCGCCTTCCGGCTCCGGACCAGCGCGGGCGGATCGAGGATGATCATATCAAAGTGGGACTTCTCCTGCGCGAACCGGTCGACAGCTTTTTCCACGTCCTCCGTCAGGAACTCGACCTCCCGCCCCGGCGTGTTCCGCGCGGCGTTCGCCCGGGCGCGCTCGATCGCGGGGGCCGAGCTGTCGATCCCCAGCACCGAGGCCGCCCCCGCCATGGAGCAGTGGAGCGAGAAGAGGCCCGTGTAGCAGTAGAGGTCCAGGACCTGGCGCCCCTGCGATTCGCGCGCCACGCGCTTTCGATTCTCGCGCTGGTCCAAGAACTCGCCCGTCTTCTGCCCGTGGCGCAGGTCCACATGGAGCACCATCCCCTCATAGGGGGCGTCGATCATGTCGGGCACTTCCCCGCGCTCGAGCGGCTCGACCAGCGGCAAGCCCTCGAGGGCCCGGGACCGCGAATCTCTCCGGCAGAGGATGCCCCGGGGATGAAGGGTTTCGTGCAGAACTTCGAGGATCCATTCGATCCGCCGCTCGATTCCGGCCGTCAGGCTCTGGACACAGAGATAGTCCCCGTAGCGGTCGACCACGAGACCCGGAAGCTGGTCCCCCTCGCCATGAATCAGGCGATACGTGGACTCGACGGGCAGGATGCGCTTGCGAAGTCCG
Source organism: Candidatus Eiseniibacteriota bacterium (assembly GCA_041486775.1). Taxonomy (GTDB): domain Bacteria; phylum Eisenbacteria; class RBG-16-71-46; order SZUA-252; family SZUA-252; genus WS-7. The sequence continues at coordinate 9,274 of JBGPMB010000079.1, forward strand.
AGCGCCAACTCCACGCGGTCGCGCACGAGATTCGCGTCGATCGGCCGGACGTGCCGCGCGTAGAGGCGGACGGCGATCAACGAGTGCGGATTGTAGAGGCCGACGCCGACCGGCTGGCCGCGGTGGTCCAGGACGACGACCTCGTCCCCGGGTGCCAAGCCCTCATCCGCGGATTCGATCTCGTTGCTGAAGACCCAGGGATGGCCGGAGCGCAGGCGGCGCTCTTGGTTCTTCGCGAGGCGGACCGCCGCCGCCAGCGCCTCAGCGATGGGAGCCCCGGCGCGGCTTCGCGGGCGGCTCGGCGGAGGAGAGCCCCAGATAGCCGAGCATCTTGTTGGCGAGCTTGGCGGCGAAGAAATCGGAGGCGGGCTGGCCCGGCATGGGGCGAAGCTCGACCAAGTCGCAGCCCACGACTTGCCGCCTCTCGCAGACCGCGCGAAGGAGCTTCAGTCCTTCCTCCCAGGTCGCTCCGCCCGGCTCGGGCGTGCCCACGCCGGGCACGTACGCGGGATCGAAGAAATCCAGATCGACCGTGACGTAGACGGGGTTCCGAAGGGCCGCCAGGATGGCGTCGATGGGAAGGCCGTTCTCGCGGATCTCGCGCGCGAGAAAAACCGGCGCCTTCTCGGCGTGCACGTAATCCGCCTCCTCCCGCGAGACGCTCCGGATGCCGACCGCGACGGTGGGAACGCCCAGCTCGCGCACGCGACGCATGACGCTCGCGTGGCTCAGCTTCGTCCCCTGGTACTCGTCGCGAAGATCGAGATGGGCGTCGAGCTGGAGCACCGAGAGCTCGGGATAGCGCTGACGGAGCGCGCGCACGGGGGCGATGGTGAGCGAGTGCTCGCCGCCCAGCGTGAACGGGATGATCCCGGCGTCCACGAGACTCGCCGTGATCGCCTCGAGCCGCTCCAGGGCGGCCGCCGGGTCGAGAGGATCGATCTCGATCTCGCCCAGGGTGGCGGTCCCGATCCGGAAAGGCTCCAGGTCCAGCTCCTCGTCGTAGAACTCGACCTGGCGGGAAGCCTCGAGGATGGCCCGCGGCCCGAACCGCGTGCCGGGCATGTAGCTCGTGGTCTGGTCGAACGGCGCGGGGACAAACGCGACACGAGCCCGGCTGAGGGTGCATTCAGCCGGGCTCAGGCCGAGAAATAGGAGTGGTGCGGGAGCCGGGATTCGCGCGCGCTTAGATGTCGTCTTCTTCCTCCTCGTCCTCATCCTCTTCGTCGTAATCATCATCATCGTCGTCGAGATCGTCCTCTTCTTCCTCGTCCTCGAATTCTTCTCCATCGTCGCCCAACGCTTCTTCTTCCTCATCGTCACCGTAGATGCGGCCGACCGGATCGTCTTCCCACTCCTCCGAGCGGTGGTGCGCACCGCCGAATCCGCGCTCCGGGTTGGAGCCTTTGCGTTCCATTTCGAGATCCTCACAAGCTAGGTGGACAACGCCGCGACCGGCAACCTCCGGAAAAAACCGCGGACGGGAAATTACGGAGGGCGTGATTTCCCGTCAACGGAAAAAGCATGGTCTGTCGGATGGCGCGGAGCAAGCGAGAAAGAAAAGCGGCAGAGGTTTTCGGCGCGACCGGCGAGCCGGCGGCGAACTCACGGGCTAAAGCGGTGCGAGACAGCGCGGTACTGGCACCCGAGGCCCCGGAGCCCCGCGTGGAGTCCGATCAGCGCCCCCCGGCGATCGCCTTCTTCAGCCCGTCGAGATATTCCGGGGGCACCGGGTATCCCAGATCCTTGGCCCTGGTTGCGTCCTGGAGCGCCTCCTCAGGGTGCCCCAGCCGTTCATAGGCCTTGGCCCGCGCGTAGTGGGCCCCGGAGGAGCTGGGATCGAGATCCAGGGAGCGCCCGTAATCCAGGATGGCGCCCGCCTTGTCCCCGAGGAGGTACCGCGTCTCGCCTCGCCATAGGTACGCCTTCGCGTTTCGGGGCGCGAGGAGAATGGAGCGATCGAAGTCCGCCATCGCCTGCTCGAGCCGGTTCATGCCGACGAGCGTGATGGCACGATTGAGGTACGCCTCCGCGTAGTCGCTCTTCAGCACGATGGCCCTGGTGAAGTCCTCGAGGGCCAGATCGTGCCGGCGCTGGGCGAGGTGGACTGCCCCCAGGCTGTTCCAGGGGACGGCTTCCTTGGGCTCCAGGCGGACGGCCTCCTCGAGGTCCGCGAGGGCTCCCTCCTGATCCCGATTCAAATACCGGAGCGTGCCCCTCATCGTCAGGGCCCGGGGCTGCTTCGGATCCAGCGAAAGCGCCCTCTCGGCGTCGGCCATCGCAAGGTCGTTTCGGCCCTGCTGCATGTAGGAGCGGGCCCGCATCGTATAGCCCAGCGGCAGGTTGGGGTAGTGGCCCAAGACGTCGTTCCAGAGGGTGACGTTGTCCTTCCATACCGCGCACCGCGCCTGCGTCGCGAGCAGTGCCAGGACCCCGGCCGTCGCGAGGAGGGCCGCCACGGCGGCTCGCGGCACGAGGGGCTTGCCCCGCGGGCGCCCCAGGAGCGATCGAGCCAGGCTCGCGACGATGAATCCGATCCCGACGAACGAGAGGTAGGTGTAGCGGTCGGCGATCACCGCGCTCCCCACGGGAAGGAGCTGGAGGACCAGCGCCACGTTCGCGAGAAAGAACAGCGCGCCGAACGCCACGGCCCTTCCGGAGCGCAAGCTGGCCAGAACTCCCGCGACGAACGCCAGCGCGGCTAGAGGCGCCAGGTAGTACACCAGCGGCAATCCGCCGGCGGCGGTCCTCAGGGGGTAGGGATAGAGCGCGGAGAGGTTCAACGG
>JBGPMB010000080.1:0-11880 GCA_041486775.1 Candidatus Eiseniibacteriota bacterium
CTTCAGGTCATTCTGCTGACCCACGATCGCCGGGTCCTGAACCAGATCCGCGAGGCCCACGTTCTCAAGATCGGAACCGAGAGCTACGCCAGCGATTCTGCCCGCAAAATCGACGTCCGCCCCTAGCACAAACCCGTCAAGTTCCGGTCCTTACGAGCCGAATTTTGGTAGGTATGGCTCAGCCCGGGACCGCCAAGAACGTCTCCCCCGAGGAGAAGGCCGAAAAGATCGGCGACCAGGTGCTCGCGCTCGACGTGAAGCGCGTGGCGGACTGGATCCAGGCCTTGGTGCGCACCCTCAAGGCCTACCGGATGTACCTGCCGAACAACCCGACCCTTCATAAATTCCAGAGCGATCTCGAGGCCAGGACATGGTCCTGTTTGAAGGAAATAGGTGACATCGTCTTGAACGTGCAGCAATTCGACCTCCTGTTCGAGGACTACTCGGTCTACCACAACGCCGCCCGCGAGGAGTCGCTCGCGTTCCGCTTCTACACGGACGGGGTTCGCCAGATGACCTTCCGTGAGGGGCTCGAGCCGCAAGAGCTGAGGGGCCTTCTGGACGTGCTGAAGAAGGCGACGGACCCGAGCCAGGGGCAGGACGACGTGGTCACGCTGCTCTGGGAGCGCGACTTCCGCCACATCGAATACGTCCACATCTCCATCGACGAGATCGTCGACGAAAGCTCCGCCACCCAGGACTACGAGCCGGAGGCAGGCGCGATCGAGGGCGGGATCCCTTGGCCCGCGTCTCCCACGGCGGCGGAAGCGGAAGAGGAGGCGCCGAGGACCGCCTCGGGCGAGTCGGTCGTGGAGCGCTCGGACGACTGGAACCCGAAGGCGCCGATCAAGTCCTCCTGGGATGAATCCATGGGTGTTCAGTTCGCGCTGAGCGAGCAGGAATCGAAGACGCTGCACGAGTCGATCGTGGTCGAAGAAGCGCGGCCGCTCTTGAACGAGGTGCTCGAGATCGTCGCCGCGATCCTGACCTCCGAGGAGGAGCCGACCAGCTTCCTCGAGTCCGCCTCCGCGTTCCAGAAATTCATCGAGCTGGCGCTGGAGGAAGGCGACCTGGCCCGCGCGAACCAGCTCCTCTCGCGCCTGCGTACGATCGCCGCGCAGCGGGCCGAGACCCACAACGAATTCCGGGGGCTGGCGGAGCAGGTCATCCGGGAGATCGGACGGCCCAGCTTCCTCGGGCAGTTCGCGCCGATCCTGAACGCCCACCCGGAGCTGGATCCGGGGCTCTTGACGAACTTCCTCGTGCAGATCGGCTCATCGGCCGCGGGCGCGATCTGCGATCTCCTGGGCCAGGTCAACCACATGAAGCACCGCCGCGCCCTCTGCGAGGCGCTTGCGATTTCCTGCAAGGACGACGTGGATGTTCTCATATCCCGCCTGGGAGATCCGCGGTGGTACGTCATTCGGAACGTGGTCTACGTGCTGGGCCGGATCGCGCATCAGGGGGTGGAGAGAGCCCTGGATCGAGCGCTCCACCACGAGGATGTCCGCGTCCGGAAAGAGGCGGTACGCGCGCTGGGCAACATCGAGAGTCCGACGAGCCGCGCGTTCCTGGTTTCCGCCTTCCGCGATCCCGACGCCAGCGTGCGCATCCAGGCCGCCCTCACCCTGGCCCAGCGCCGGGACGACCGCGCGGCCCAGAGCATCTGGGGCGCGATCTCGGCGCCGGAGTTCGCGAAGCGGGATCAAGCCGAGCGGCGCGTCTTCTTCGAGGCCCTGGGCAAATGCGGATCGGATTCCTTCGTGCCGCGCCTGAGCGAGATGCTCACGAAGGGCGGCTTCTTCCGCGGAGCGAACGAGGAGGAACGTATGAATTCGGCCCTGACGCTGGCCTGGCTCGGCACGCCGAAGGCGATCGAGGTGCTGAACCGCGAGCTGATCAGCAAGCGCGAGCCGGTCCGGAGTGCCGTCGAAGCGGCGCTCGAGACGGTGCGGAACGCGGCCTCGGCGGGAAAGACCCCGCGGCGCGGTGACGAGATGGATGACGATCCGCCGGCTTCGGATTCCCCGCCGGCCGGGGGCAAGCCGTGAGCGGGCCCGCCACGCGCGCCTCCGTTCCGTCCGGGCAGGACGCCTCGACCCAGCGGATTCTCGTCCAGGGGCGGAACCTCGCCATGCAGCTCTGCGTGCTGCTCAAGACCGCCAGGATCCACGACGTCGGGAACGTCGCCTTCCACGGGCCGCTCGTCAACTTCATCGAGACCGTGGATCAGCTCTACACCGCCGAAGGGGAGTTCAAGCTGCAGGCGGTCGGAGACTTCCTCTACATCAACCAGGGCCGGCTCAAGCTCGACGGCTCGAGCTACGCCAGCTACCAGTACCTGATCGACGAGTTCCGCAATCGCGGCCTTTCGGGCTTCGCCTTCGCGGGCAAGGTCACGCCCCCCGAGGTGAAGAAGTTCGTGCGGCTCTTCCTCGACGTGGACGTGAAGGCGTCGGACCCCTACGTGGACTTCAGCGGATCGCTCACCAAGCTCTCCGTGGAGCATCTGGTGCCGCTTCGCACCGTGGTCCCGCAGAGCGGCTCGATCAACGTGGAGGAGGCCCGCGACTCGCGAAAGGTGGCGAAGCGGACGTTCTACCGCGCCATCGAGTCGACCAAGACCGTGATGCTGAGCGCGCGCGACAAGAGGCCGGTGGATCTGCGCAAGGCGAAGCGGGCGGTGCAGTCGATCGTGGATTTGATCCTGAACGAGGAGTTCTCGCTCATCGGCCTGACCGCGATCAAGAACCACGACGAGTACACGTTCCAGCATTGCGTGAACGTCTCGATTCTCTCGATCTCGCTCGGTCAGCGGCTCGGGCTCTCGAAGAAGATGCTCGGTGAGCTGGGCGTGGCGGCCATTCTCCACGATCTGGGAAAGGCGACCATTCCGGGGTGGGTGCTCAACAAGCCGGGAAAGCTCACCGCCGAGGAATGGAAGCTCATGACCGATCACCCCGTCCAGGGCGTGAAGATGATCTCGAAGCTCCGCGGCCTGAACGAGCTGGCGCTCCGCGCGATGATCGTGGCGTTCGAGCACCACCTGAACATCGACGGAAGCGGGTACCCCAAGCTGGGGGACCATCTCGCCATGTCGCTCTTCAGTAGGATCGTGGCGATCGCGGACTGCTTCGACGCGATGACCGCCCACCGCTCCTATCGGAAGACGCCGTTCACGCCCTACGAGGCGCTCCACCACATGCTGGTGGCGAACAAAGAGAAGTTCGACCCTCTGCTCATCAAGGCCTTCGTGAATACCGTCGGGATGTATCCCGCCGGCACGGTCGTGCTCCTCGACACCAACGAGATCGGCGTCGTCACCGAGCACAACAGCCACGAGATCTTCCGCCCCAAGGTCAAGATCGTGGCGGATCGCGACCGGAAGCACGTGGACGGCGCCATCGTGGACGTGAGCCATCGCGAGCCGGGGAGCGACACCTACACGGTGGGCATCGTCTCCGCGTTGAACCCCGAGGAATACGGCATCAACGTTGCCGACGCGCTGACGTAGCAGCCCCGTGGCGGAATAGGGCCGCCATCCATGTACGAACCGGGACGCCGAGTGTGTTCCTCTCGGTCCGGCCGCGCTCGCCGCAACCCCTTAACTCCCGCGAAACCAGGTGTTACTCATCCGATGGCCTCTCGTGGCACGTGGCATGCACAACACGAGGGCCGCGGGGCGCATTTCCACGGCCCCGTGGTCCTCGTTCGAAAAGGAGGTAGCGCCATGGGTGACAGAGAGACGAGGAATCTCGTCGAAGAGGCCAAGGAATACGTCGTGATCACCGTGCGAGGTGTCGGCGATGTGGCGGGTGCGATCGTGGACGCCACCAGCAGTGTTCTGACGCGCGCGCTCCTGGGCACGTCAGCGACGGGATCGGAGCTTCGGGACTTAGTCGCGGACACGATCACCGGAACGGTCCACGGCGTGGCCGAGGTTGGGGGCGAGGTGGAGTCCGCCGCAAGCTCCATCATGGTCGGCGCATTGCGCGGAGCGACGCAGGTGGGCAAGATGGGCGTCGAAGCCGTGACCGCCACCGCCGCCGCGCTGGTGAAGGGAGCGGCCGACGTCGGAGGCGACGTGGGACGCACGGCAAGGAGCGCCATCGCCGGGGCGATCAAGGTGGCGCGTGATGTCGGGATGACCGCCGAGCAAGCCGCTTCGGCCGCGGCATCGGGTGCCTTGATAGGCGCGGGCGGGGTCAGCTCCGCCGCGCTGGACCAGGTTCGCGTCGTTGTCGGGAAGACGATCTCCGGCATCAAGGTTGTGGTGACCGAATCTGCCTGACGATCGGGCCAGTGGAGCCCCCGGCAAAAGGTTCTGCCGGGGGCTTTCGCTTGGCACCTGCCGTCTTGACGGCGGCCTGTTCTTCGTCGTAAACTCCTCTGTTCGCATGACTTTCCCCGAAACGGGAGACCTTCCTTGCTGCATCGCCCCCGCGCGCTGATCGTCGACAAGGACTCCGCCGAGACCCAGCAGCTCGAGTCGTTCCTGACCGAGAAGGGTTTCGAGGTCCATTGGGCCAAGGACGGAGAGCAGGCGTTCAACCTGCTCGACCGACCCGCGCCCGAGGCGGCCGGTGTTTCGGACGGCGCGGGGCCGGAGATCGTGATCTCCGAGCTCAAGGCCCATCGCGTGGACGGCATGCGGCTCCTCGAAGTGGCGAAGAACCGGAATCCCGAAGTCTGCGTCATCCTGATCGCCGACGCCGGATCCCTGGAGCTGGCCACCGCGGCCATGCGCCAGGGCGCCTACGATTTTCAGCTCCGTCCGCTGAATCTCCCGAGGCTTCTGGCCGTGGTCGAGCGCGCCCTCTCGCACCAGCAGCTGGTGAGCCGCGTCTCGGACCTGACCGAGCGTCTGGACGAGCGTCTGAAGGTGCCCACCCTGACCGGGAATTCCCGGGTGATGCAGGAGATGTGCTCCAAGATCGTTCAGATCGCGCCGACCAAGGCCACCGTCCTCATCTATGGGGAGACCGGCACGGGAAAGGAGCTGATCGCCCAGGCCATCCATCAGCTCTCGCCGCGGCGAAGCGAGCGTTTCGTGAAGCTCCACTGCGCGGAGCTCTCGGCCAATATCATCGAGAGCGAGCTGTTCGGGCACGAGAAGGGAGCCTTCACGGGGGCGGACCAGCAGCGCAAGGGGCGGTTCGAGCTGGCGGACCAGGGAACCCTCTTCATCGATGAGATCTCGGAGATCGCGCCGAACGTCCAGACCAAGCTCCTCCGCATGCTCCAAGATCGCCAGTTCGAGCGCGTGGGAGGAAACGAGACGGTGAAGGTGGACGTACGGGTCATCGCCGCGACCAACCGGCGTCTGGACGTGCTCACCGCCCGGGGGGAGTTCCGCGAGGACCTCTACCACCGCCTGCGCGTGATCCAGCTCGAGGTGCCGGCGCTGCGGGAGCGGAAGGAGGACATTCCGCTCCTGGTGGAGACCTTCATCCGGGAGCTGAACCGCGAGCACGGCCGCAAGGTGACGGGGATCACCCGCGGAGTCGCGGACCGATTGATGCAGTACGACTGGCCCGGGAACGTGCGCGAGCTGAAGAACACCATCGAGGAGATGGTGGTCTACGCGCAGGGAAAAGGCGCGCTGGAGGTCTCGGATCTCCCGATTCACCTCCGGGTGCAGCGCGCCGCCCCCGGAGAGGACCTGAACGTGACGGTCGGGATGTCGATGCAGGAGATCGAGAGGCGCGCGATCGAGGAGACGCTGCGCGCGACCGGCTACGACAAGCAGAAGACCGCGAAGATCCTGGGCATCGGGCTTCGGACGCTGTACCGGAAGCAGAAGGAGTACGGGCTGTGAGCGGTGGCGGACCCGGCGCGCTCCAGGGCGTGCCGCCCCAGGGCATCTCGGAGGTCATCCTCGTGGTGGCCGACGTCCAGCGCTCCGCGACCTTCTACCGCGACGTCGTCGGGCTCCTACCCGAAGACTTGGGCGAGAAGTTCGCCTGGTTCTGGGCGGGCCCGCCGGGAAGATCTCAACGGATCGGCATCACGAGAGGGCCGCTCTCCTTCGGAGCCGCCCACGTCCGGGGCCCCCAGCACTTCGCCTTTGGCACCGAGCGCGCGCGGATCCCCGATCTCAAGTCGGGGCTCGAGGCGCGCGGGCTCGACGTCGAGGGGCCCGTCGAGTTCAAGTTCTGGAACGCCCTCTCGATCTATTTCAGCGACCCCGACGGAAATCGCGTCGAATTCTGCGGCTTCGGCGACCCGCCCTCGCCGCGCTGATCCCGGTGCGCCCTTCCCCCCGCGACCTACCACCATCGGCTACCGCTCGCTCCTCCCACGAGCCCATGGTCCGCACCCCCCAGGGAGCGCATCGTATTCCATAGAAGAGCGAGCAAGACGAAGGGTTCGGGACAATCAACAGGCAAAGGAGGGGTGGGTCATGAAAGGGATCATGCCGGCCAACGGTTTGACGATCCTCCGGGACGAGATGGATCGTCTGTTCGATCGTATGTGGGAGGGGGACTTCCCGGGCCGGGCTCTGGGGGAATGGACCCCAGTTCTCGATTTCTCCGAGACGAAGGACATGTTCGTCGTGAAGATGGAAGTGCCGGGGATCGACCCGAAGGACATCAAGATCTCCATGCAAGACCACATCCTCACCCTTTCGGGTGAGAGGAAGAAGGAGGAAGAGGAGAAGGACGAGCGGTTCTATCGACTCGAGCGCTCGTACGGAGCCTTCACGAGGTCCATACGGCTTCCGATGCCGGTGGATGAGAACAAGGTGAATGCCGTTTCCAAGAATGGCATCCTCACCATCTCGATCCCGAAGGCCGAGGCGAGTAAGGGGATCTATGTCCCCATCAAGACCGCATAGCGTCCTTCCATAGGGGGCCGTCAGGCGCCGGCGCGCAATACCTCGGATCCCATTGACCTGTCGACAGCTCGGTCGACGCCGAGGAGAAATCGCCGACGATGCTCCGACCCCCACTTGTTCGTCCGAGTGGAGCGCGAGGGGTGCCGAACCCCACGCGCCGCGCGATTTTGCACCGTCCACCCCATCGCTTTCTGCACGGAGGCACGCCATGCCCACTGAAACGATGACGCCGCAAGCGAAGCAGACCGCTACCGTGCAGTTCGATGGCAAGGCCGTGTCCCTGCCGGTCGTCGCGGGCACCGAGGGTGAGCTCGCCATCGACATCGAGAAGCTGCGCTCCTCCACCGGTCTGATCACCCTCGATCCCGGGTACGGGAACACAGGCTCGTGCCGAAGCGGGATCACCTTCATCGACGGCGAGAAGGGAATCCTCCGCTACCGCGGCTATCCGATCGAGGAGCTGGCGAAGAAGAGCACGTTTCTCGAGGTGGCCTGGCTCCTGCTCTACGGCGAGCTCCCGAGCGCCACGGAGTTCATGACGTTTTCGCGCGAGGTGACGCACCACACGCTCCTCCACGAGGACTTCGGCAAGTTCTTCGGGGCCCTGCCGAAGGACGCGCACCCCATGCCGGTCTGCGCCGCGGCGATCGGAGCCCTGGCGACCTTCTACCAGGATCCCGAGAACGACCGCCAGATTCACGACTCCATCATCCGGCTGATCGCCAAGATGCCCACGATCGCCGCGTGCTCCTACAAGCATTCCATCGGCCAGCCCTTCATCTATCCGCTGAACCGGCTCGATTACTCGTCGAATTTCCTTCGCATGATGTTCGCCACCCCGTGCGAGCCCTATGAGGTGGATCCGATTCTCGCCAAGACGGTGGATCTCCTGCTGGTGCTCCACGCGGACCACGAGCAGAACTGCTCCACGAGCACCGTGCGCATGGTGGGCAGCTCGCGCGCGAATCTCTTCGCGAGCATCTCCGCGGGGATCAGCGCGCTCTGGGGGTCGCTCCACGGCGGGGCGAACCAGCAAGTGATCGAGATGCTGGAGCGGATCGCGGCGGAAGAAGGGAGTGCGGAGAAGTTCCTGGCCAAGGCGAAGGACAAGAACGACACCGCCCGGCTCATGGGTTTCGGGCACCGCGTGTACAAGAGCTACGATCCCAGGGCGGCGATCTTGAAGAAAGCGTGCTCCGAAGTGATGAGCCGAATCGGCGTCTCGAACCAGCTCTTGGACATCGCGATGCGGCTCGAGGAGATCGCGCTCCGGGACGAGTATTTCGTGAGCCGGAAGCTCTATCCCAACGTGGACTTCTATTCGGGCGTGATCTACAAGGCGCTCGGGATCCCCGAGAACATGTTCACCGTGATGTTCACGCTGGGGAGATTGCCAGGCTGGATCGCGCAGTGGCTCGAGATGAGGCGCGACCCGGACTTCCGGATTTCGCGCCCGCGGCAGGTGTACACCGGCCCGACGCTCCGGCACTATCTGCCCGTCGCGGACCGGCCCCGGACCTGAGCGCGCGCTAGCGCTTCTTCTGGAGCAATTCCTCCAGACGGGCGATCTGCGCCCGCACGAGATCCGCCTGCTCCTGGTTCGGATCGAGCCGGAGGGACTCGCGTAGGTAGTCGATGGCGTCGGTGGGACGGTTGGAGTGGTCCAGGATCAGGATCCCGGCATCGCGGAGCGCGAGCCCGCGCTGGGGATTCTCCTGAGGCACCTGTAAGAGCTCCTGCACCGCCTCGTCGTAGCGGCCGAGTTGCGCCAGCGCCTGGCCCATGGTGATGTGGATCCTCGGGTCGTGCCCCGATTCCTCGTAAGCGATCCGGAGCTCCGTGAGCGCTTCGGGCACGCGCCCGAGATCCGTGAGGATCGAGGCGTGATAGATCCGATAGGTCGCGGCCCGGTTCTTCGGCATCAACCGGATGGCGGTCCGGATTTCCACGTCCGCCGAATCGATCTTCCCCTGGCGCCAGAGCGAGACGGCGAGCTGGCTTCGCAGCGGTCCCTCCATCTCCCTCACGCCGACCTGGAGACCGCGGCGCGCCCATTCCTCCATGCGGGGATAGTCCTTCACCCACTGGCAGAGCTTCGAGAAGTCCATGCACCAGAGCTCGACGCGATTCACCCGATTCGGCTCGGGCATGGCCGCCGCCCAGACGCTGTCGCGCCGCGCCCGGGTGCTGATGTTGGGGGGGAGGCGACGAACCACGATGCGCGGGCCCGACATCTTGTCGTCGGATTCCCACACCACGGTGGCGTGCTCGCCAAGCCACCGGTAGTAGGCGTTCTCCACCGGGTACTTCTCCGGCTCCGCCTCGAAGCGCCTCGAGATCTCGCCCGAGGCGACGTGGTATTGCAGACCGTCCAGGAACTCGGGGTGGTAGGTCGGCCGCGCCAGCTGGGACTGCGTCGCGAAGAAGGGCCAGATGACCATGGCCCGCTCGCCCAGCGCGAAGACCGGTCCGTACAGCTCGATGCCCATCGGCGCGTTGTGATCCAGGTGCTCGTTGATCCAGCGCCGCACGAGGTGTCGCGAGTCGGGCATGCGGAGCGAGTGGCGCGTCGCGACCAGCTCGGGCACGGGCCATGCGACCGCCGCGGCGGCAAGAAGCGCGGGCGCCACACGTCCCGGGAGGCTTCCGCTCCGCAGCGCGGGGAGCCGGGTGCCGGCCCAGGCGATGCCGCGGACGAGGCCGTACGCGGCCGCGATCTGGAGGAACGGGAGCGCCACGAGGATGTAGCGTTCTTGTGGGCTCTTCAGCATCCCGTTCGCGAGCACGATCATGATCGGGATCCAGACCAGGGTGCGCAGGACTTTCCCCTGCCGCCAGAGGAGCACGAGGCCCAGGAGCGCGAGCAGATAGGCGGGCCATCCCATCGCGTGGGGGAGCGAAACCGCGAGGTACGTCGGGAGCGAGATGGGGAACACCGTCTGCCCGACCCAATCGGAGAAGAGCGCCTTTCGCTGTCCCGTGATGTCGATCAACGTGCGCTTCCAGTCGATGAAGAGAAACGGAGACGCCGCGAACACGGCCGCGAAGACCGCGAAGAGCCCCGCCGAGAGCGAATGCCGCTCGAGCCAGGCGGAAGGTCCGGAGTGGATGCGCTTGGAAGGCGGCCCCATCGGGGCGCGCGGGGGCTTGCGCCGGAAAGGGGCAAGCGCCAGGGGCAGCGCCAGGATCAGCGGGACGTATTTGCAGGCACCCGCGAGCCCGATCATGGCGCCCGCGAGGACGGAGTCGCGCCATGTTCCCCCTTCGACCACGCGGAGGAGAGGTGGTGTCGCCAGAAGAACGAAGAGGAGTGCCAGGAGATTGGGGTCGCTCACATGCTGGGACGTGAGCACGTGGAGCGTATTCGTTGCGAGCAGGAGACCGGCCAGAAGGCCCACGGTCCGTCCCGCCATCCGGGAGGCGATCCGGTACGTGAGGTACACGGTGATCGTCCCGATCAGGGCCCCCACGATCCGGGCGAAGAGGAACATGGGGGCGGCGCCCTCGCCCGCGATGTGCTGCTGGAACTCCGCGGAGGTGGCCCCGCCCGAAACGAAGGAGAAGTAGAGCCTGTAGGCGTATTGGATTCCGAGCGTGAGGTAGAAGCTCAGCGCGGGCCAGCCACCCGTGTGCGGATTCGGATCGAACGCCTGGGTCCCTCCCCTCCAGAGCGACCAGGCGCGCCCCATGGTCGTACGGTCCGTCTCCTCGATGACGGAGTCGTCCAGGACGTTGATGTGGAGGGAGGCGTCCGGGAGGCGGTCGTGGATGCCCCAGAGGCGGATCGCGAGCGTGAGTCCCAGAAGGGCGAGCAGCATCAAATCCGGATGGAGCAGCCGGGACCATCGACTGCGTCTCCGGTCATCCGGAACGCCTGCCCTTCTGGCAGTGGGTTGACCCCGTTTGGGCCGTTTCGGGGCGGGCCGCTTGTTGGACATGGGTGGGCTGGAAGCCTGCGCGAGTATAGGTTTTAGGTCCTACCGCCTACAAGCCGCATGCCGTTTGGGCAACCTCGGGTGAATGCCGGCGTGCCCGGCGCCGCCGGGGACCTGGATCGCGGTCCCCCAAGCCGGAGCGACATCTCGGCTTCGCGGAGCGGGCGGAGTGCTACGTCGAGCGGCGGCACGAGCCGTGCAACTCCAAGGGGTAAGAAGCGGGCGGGACAAGGCTCCTTGCCCAATTGTCACAACGAGATTCCATCACACGAAGGAGTGTCTGACGATGGCAACGTCCACAATGAACGTGAAGCCTCTGGCCGATCGCATCCTCGTTCGCCGCCTCGAGGAGCAGGAAGAGAAGCGCGGTGGAATCATCATTCCGGACACCGCGAAAGAGAAGCCGCAGCAGGCGGAAGTCGTCGCGGTGGGTCCCGGCCGCATTACCGATGATGGAAAGCGGGTTGCCCTCGAAGTGAAGAAGGGCGACAAGATCCTCATGGGAAAGTACTCGGGCACCGAGGTCAAGATTGACGGCAGCGAGTACCTGATCATGCGCGAGGAGGATGTTCTCGCCATCGTTGGCTGATTCACAGGTCGGATCGGACCTCCATCCATAAAGGAGTGATGAGCATGGCTGCAAAGGAAATCATCTTCGACGAAAAGGCGCGCCAGGCGGTGCTCTCCGGCGTGCAGACGCTGGCCAAGGCGGTCAAGGTAACGCTGGGACCGCGCGGCCGGAACGTGGTGCTGGACAAGAAGTGGGGATCGCCCACGATCACCAAGGACGGCGTGACCGTCGCCAAGGAGATCGAGCTCGAGGATCGTTATGAGAACATGGGTGCCCAGATGGTGCGCGAGGTCGCGACCAAGACCTCCGACGTCGCCGGGGACGGCACCACGACCGCGACCGTGCTGGCCGAGGCGATCTTCCGCGAGGGTCTGCGGAACGTGACCGCCGGCAGCAACCCGATGGGCATCAAGCGCGGGATCGACAAGGCGGTCAAGGCCGTCGTCGAGTATCTGAAGACGCTCTCCAAGAGCGTCAAGGATCCCAAGGAGATCATGCAGGTCGCGAGCATCTCCGCCAACGGCGACCAGGAGATC